>CALAJK010000060.1 GCA_937922795.1 uncultured Anaerolineae bacterium | reverse complement strand
TTTCAGGGGCGGCACAGCGCCGCCCCTGAAAATTGCTAAGCAGTTGGAGTTAGCGGAACGGCGGCGAGTACATCAGACCGCCTTCAGTCCACAGCGCATTCAGCCCGCGTTCTAGGCCGAACGGCGTCTCGGGACCGATGTTACGGTCGAAGATTTCGCCGTAGTTACCCACTTGGCGAATGACATTCACCATGAAGTCGTTGGCCAGGCCCAACAGCACGCCGGTCTGGTTTTCGCCCTGGCCGAGGAAGCGCTGGATGGCTGGGTCGGAGCTGGTCAGAAACTGGTCAATATTCTGGCTCGTGATGCCGAATTCTTCCGCCTGGAACAGGCCGAACACAGTCCAGCGCACAATATCGGCAAACTGCGGGTCAGACTGCGGCGACAGCGGCCCCAATGGTTCTTTGCTGATGGTGATTTCCAGAATGGTGTAAGCGCCAGGATTCGGCGAGACGGCGCGATAAGCAGCTAGACCGCTTTTGTCGGTGGTGAAGGCGTCGCAGCGCCCCTCAACGAAGGCCTCCCAGGTGGGATCAGCCTCGGAGAATACCTGCGGTGTGAAGGTCAGCCCGCGAGCGTTGAAAGCATCCGCCAGGTTGAGCTCAGTGGTCGTGCCGCTCTGTACGCAGATGGTCGCGCCATCGAGTTCTTCCAACTCAGTGATGCCGCTGTCGGTGCGTACAATAAAGCCCTGGCCATCGTAGAAGGTAGTCGGGCCGAAGGTCGCGCCCCAGACGATATCGCGGCTGAACGTCCAGGTGGTGTTGCGCGACATCATGTCCACTTCTTCGGACTGGATGGCGGCCTGCCGCTGAGGAGCCTCCAGCGGACGGAAATCAACTTTAGTCGCGTCGCCGAGCAGGGCTGCCGCCACGGCGCGGCAGATGTCCACGTCGAAGCCTTGATACTCGCCGGCGTCGTTGACGAAACCGAATCCGGCCAGTCCTGGGTGCACGCCGCAAATCAGCGTGCCCCGATCTAGGATGCGCTGGGTGATCGGGCCGATTTGCGCGGTGTTCTGAGCAATAGTCGGCGCTGCCATCAGAGAAGCCAACGCCAGCAGCAAAACCACAAACAACAAACGCTTAATCATAGGACACTCCTTAGCACAATCGGTCAAAAATAGGTCTGATACCATTTGGACACACCAGAGTTCGATAGTTGGTCTAGTATGGTTCTTGCCAACTGCGTTTTCTCTGGCGTAGGTGGGCAGTGTACCTAAGTATAGCCAGGATGTCAAAGACCTGATCAATGTCAAAAATGACTAAAATGACGGACACCGGTTGTGTCATTTTTCACGAGAGAAGATATCCGGTGCGCCTTGCAGCGTCAGCGTCAGCGCGCCGCTTTGATGATTAGCGCTAAGCTGGCGGGGGCCAGCCGCGCCGCGGCCAGATCTCTTCCAGCACTTCGTGCGCCACATCGTAGCTGGGAACCATGGGGTTCTGCAGCAGCGCCAGCAGCAGTAAATCGCGCGAGTCGTTCAGGATCGCCTCGACCAGCGTCTGCTCATAGGCAGCGTTGGCCTGGAGCATGCCTAACATGGCTGGGGGCGGCAGCCGGCGTGGCGTCGACGCGATGATGTGTCCGTCGCGGATGTCGGCGGTGATTTCGATAATCGCGTCTGCTGGCAGCTCAGGCACGCGCCCTTCGTTGGTGAGGTTGAGCGCCAGCCGCGCCGGTTCGCCGAATGCCAGCGCGGCTACTGTCGGCGCGACCACCGCGGCATACCAGATGGCTGAACGCCGGGCGACGGCTTCGGGCTTGTGAGCGCCCTGGTGCTGCGCGTAGATTTCTAGCAGTTCGGCTTCGAGCTGCTGGAGTTCACGGGCGCGCGATATGCGCGCCTCTCGCTGTTTGGCGAGCATCCGGTCAGGATGGAAGAAGTAGCGGAAATAGCTGTGGGGCAGAGCGCCGATGATCTGACCGATGACCGGGTCTAACCCCAACGCAGCGCAGGCGCGGCCATCGGCCAGCGCTTCGGGCAGCCGCTCTATGCCGTCCACACAGGCGCTGGTGATCCAGCCGAAATGGTGCATCCCCATATACTGCGTATCCAGGCGTTCCGGGCTGATGCCCAGAGCCTGAGCCAGGGTCTGGTGCATGGTGTAAGGCACATCGCACAGCCCAATGACTTTCAGCCGGGTACGCAGGCTGACGGCCCGCTGCACTACGCTGCTTGGGTTGCTGAACGACAGCAGGAGGGTGTGCGGGGCGACGCGCTCGATCGTCTGGCACAGTTCTAATACGGTGGGCACAGTGCGCAGAGCGTTGGCCGCGCCGCCGGGGCCGACCGTCTCATCGCCGGGGATGTTCCAGCGGTGGGGGAAAGCTTCGTCATACGCGCGCGCGCCCAGGCCGCCGACCCGTACCTGGTTCAGCACGTAATCCGCGCCGGCCAGCGCTTCTTCTAGATTGGTGCTGGCTTCCACCGTCAGCCCTGGCGCGGCGCTGGCCATCTGCTGGCTGACGTGGGCGACGGTCTGGAGTTTGCGCGCGTCGCGTCCATGCAGCATGATCCGCAGGCGTCGGCCTTCGCGCATGTAGGGGATGAGCGCGCCAATGAGCTCCGGCACTGCGATCGAACTGCCGCCCAATACGGTCAACTGTGCCATAATTGTTCCGCCGCTTTCGCTGAGAAGCTTTCTCAATCATACTGGGTTTGGGGGGCGCGTCCAATGATTCGCCCGCTTTGTCGTTCGACCGGCGATCATTGCTATTAGCGTAAGCTGTCTATAATAGGCTTTGATAGTGAACCATTGAGGAGCTGTATGATGCGTATCCTGAGGTTGTGGGCGGAATGGGTTGTTTTGGGAGTGGTTTTGGCGCTGTTTTCGGGTTTGAGCCTGGGCAGCGCTCAACCAGAAGCGTGCGAGGCGGCTTTCCGGCGGGCGCTGGCGACCTTGCGCCAGGCGTGCGCGGCGGCTGAAGCCAATTCGGCCTGCCTGGGCGGCCCGGCTGAGGCCAGTTTGATCGAAGGCGCCAGCGGCGTATTTGCCCAGCCCGGCGATCAAGTTAGCCTCAACCAGATCACGAAGATTCACACGCTGCCCATGAAAAGCGCTGATGATGGGTGGGGCGCGGCGCTGTTGAACGTCCAGGCGAATGTGCCGCTGGCGCTGTCGCCATTGGGGCTCAGGTATATTCTGTTGGGCGATGTCGAAGTTGAAAACGCGGTAGATCCGAAGGCGGCTTTTGTGCCGGCGCCGGGCATCGCCATCGCGCCGTTGGTGGCGGCTAATCTGCGCGCCCGCCCCAGCACCGAAGGCCAGGTGCTCGGCAACGCGCCGGTAGGCACGCCGTTAATTGCCGACGGCTTGAGCGCCGACCAGGCCTGGCTGCGGGTGCTGCGCTCGGAAGGCGTGGCCTGGATCAGCCGTCAGATCGTGGCGGCGACCGATGGCGGTGATATCAGCAGCCTGCCGGTCATCGGCTCAAACGCGCGCACGCTCATGCAGGCCTTCTATCTACGAACCGGTGAGTCGGCGGCGTGCGATGGCGCTCCGCCGTCCTATCTGCTGCTTCAAAGCCCGGGCGGCGTGAATGCCAGCATCACCGTCAACGGCGCTGACATCCGGTTCGATGGCGCGCTGGCGCTGCGCATGCTGGAGGCCGGCGGGATGCAGCTCGTCACGCTGGCGGGCGGCGCCTCAGTAGGCGGAGTCTCAGTGCCCAGCGGTTTCACGCTGCAAATCCCGCTCGACTCGACCGGTCGGACGACGGCCGGGTCGGTGACAGGGCTGCGGCCGATCAATGGCCAGGAGCGCGGTCACCTGACGACGGTGACGAATAATGTGCCGGCGGAGGTGCTGTACCAGCCGCTTAGCCTGCCCACGACGGAACAGGTGGCAGCGCTGCTGGCCCAGATCAACGCCGGTGCGGTCGGCCAAGCGTCGGCTGGCCCGGCTTCTGGGCAGGCCGATTGCTCACGGTTCAAGCCCACCTCGCCGTTAGGCAGTCTGGCCCTGGGACAGACTCCTTTTTACTGGGATGGCGCGCCGGGCGCGACCGCCTACCGGCTGAATATCTACAGCGCGGATGGTGGGCTGCGCAGCTCGTTTGAGGTGAGCGCGACCAGCACTACCCTGACAGTTGATACGGCCGCTGGGATTGGCGACGGCTCAGAGTTTGCCTGGAATGTCCAGGCGCTGGTCAACGGGCAGATAGCGTGCACATCTGGTCTGGTGCGTCTCCCGCGTGATGCTTTTGGCCAGCCAGTGAGCGGCGGCGGGGGCAGCCCCGGCGCTACGCCGACGGCCTGCACCTGGAACTGCTAGAACGTCATTAGGCTTGATGTCCCGGCCGGGGTTCCTTCCGGCCAGGTTTGGCTGTGCGCAGTTGTTTAGTCTACGCTCACAGTTGATGCGTTTGGCATAGTCGTTGAGGATGCGGGGCAGATGAAAATGCTGTCGCCTGACTTGAGCGGGCAGACGATCAAAGGCTATGAACTGCAAGAGCGGATTGGCCAGGGAGGTTTCGGGGCAGTTTATCGCGCCTATCAGCCGGCTGTCCGGCGAGAAGTGGCTATCAAGGTCATACTGCCGGAGTATGTCAATCACCCGGAATTCATCCGCCGGTTCGAGGCCGAGGCGCAGATCATCGCACGACTGGAACATCTGCACATTGTGCCGCTGTATGACTACTGGCGCGACAGCGACGGCGCGTTCCTGGTCATGCGCTGGCTGCGCGGGGGCAGCCTGCGCGCGGCGCTGGATAGAGAGGGATGGCCGCTGCCGGAGGTGCCTCGGCTGGTGGATCAAATCTGTCTAGCGCTGGCGGTCGCGCATCGTCAAGGGGTCATTCATCGCGACCTCAAACCCGACAACGTGCTGCTCGATGAGGAGCGCAACGCCTACCTGGCCGATTTCGGCATCGCCCGCGACCTGCAGAACATCACTCAGATCAATACCCTGTATGCGGATGAAGAACAGCAAGGCCGGCTGATGGGGTCGCCGTATTATCTGTCGCCGGAGCAGATCAAGACGGCGCCGGTCACCCCTCAAACGGATATCTACAGCCTGGGGATCGTGTTGTATGAAATCCTCACCGGCAAGACGCCTTTCCACGGGCTGCCGCTGTCCACCCTCATCACCAAACATCTGCAAGAACCGCTGCCGCATCTACATGAGGCGCGCCCAGACCTGCCGGAGGCGATCAACCAGGTGATCGCGCGGGCGACGGCCAAAGAGCCCGCCGACCGCTATCCCAGCGTCATGGCCTTGAATGCGGATTTTCGTCAGGCGTTCGCCGCCAGCGATGCTGCGCTGGCGCAGCAGTATGTTCTGGATGAGGCGGCGCAGGGAGATGATGGCCAACATCTGTCCGATTTCATGGTTCCGGCAGTTTTAGAGATATTCGAACCGGTCAATCCGTACAAGGGGCTGCGCGCCTTCCAAGAGGCTGACGCCGCTGATTTCTTTGGGCGCGAAGCGCTCACCGCCCGGCTGCTGGAGCGGCTGCGGGATGAGGCGCCCTCGGCTCAGTTTCTGGCGGTGGTCGGCCCCAGCGGCAGCGGCAAGTCCAGCGTGGTGCGAGCCGGGGTGCTGCCGCGGCTGCGCCAGGGCGCGATAGCGGGTTCCCAGGATTGGTTCATCGTCGAAATGATGCCCGGCAGTCATCCGCTGGAGGAACTAGAAGCCGCCCTGCTCCGAATCGCCGTGAATCCGCCGGCTACCCTGCTGCCCCAGCTCCGTGAAGATGAGCGCGGCCTGGTGCGAGCCGTCAAGCGCGTGCTGCCGGCGGGCGGCGAGGGCGGCTTGCTGCTGCTGATTGACCAGTTCGAGGAGGTCTTCACGCAGCTTCAGGATGAGGCGGAACGCGCCCATTTCCTCAATCTGCTGCTGGCTGCTGCTCGCGATCCCGGCAGCCGCCTGCGCATCATCATCACGCTGCGCGCTGATTTCTATGATCGCCCCCTACTGTACCCTGAGTTCGGCGAGCTGGTGCGCGAGACGACTGAGGTGGTGCTCCCGCTCAACCGGGATGAACTGGAACGGGCGATCGTTGAGCCGGCGGAGCGCGCTGGCTTGGGGCTGGAGGCTGCGCTGCCCGCCGCGATCATCGGCGACGTCACTGAACAGCCGGGGGCGCTGCCGCTCATGCAGTATGCCCTCACCGAATTGTTTGAACGCCGGGATGGGCACTGGCTAACGGTGCAGGCCTACCGTGACATCGGCGGCGTGTCGGGGGCGCTGGCGCGCCGGGCTGATGAATTGTATGCCGGGCTGGATGCCGCTGGCCAACAGGCTGCGCGCCAGATGTTTCTGCGGCTGGTCACGCTGAATGATGGAGTTGAGGACACCCGCCGGCGCGTGCGGCAGGATGAGCTGCTGTCGCTGCAGGCGGATGTCGGCGCGATGGCGCGGGTGATTGAGCGGTTTGGCAAACACCGGCTGCTCACCTTCGACCGCGATCCGATCACCCGGACGCCGACGGTGGAGATCGCCCACGAGGCGCTCATTCGCCGGTGGGAAGTGCTGCGCGCGTGGCTGCAGGCCAACCGTGAAGGCCTGAGGATGCAGCGTCGGCTGAGCACGGCGGCTGAAGAGTGGCTGAATGCTGGTCGCGATCCCTCGTTTCTGGCGTCCGGCGTCCGCCTGGATCAGTTCGAGGTCTGGGCTGCAGAAACCGACTTGGCGCAGACGGCGGATGAGCGGGCTTATCTGGAAGCCAGCCTGGCGCGGCGTGCTGAGGAGCGCGCCCAAGAAGCGGCGCGCCGGGCGAGGGAAGCGGCGCTCGAACGCCGTTCCCGCCAGTTCTTGCGCGCGCTGGTCGTCGTGTTGGCAGCAGCGACTCTGGGCGCTTTAGCGCTGACTGGGGTAGCGCTGAACCAAAGCCAGATCGCGGAGCGTAACGCGGCGACCGCGGCCGCCGCTGAGGCTGAAGCGGTCGTTCAGGCTGAGCTGGCGGCGACCGCAGCGGCAGTGGCTGAGGCCAACGCCGCCGAGGCGCGCAGCCTGGCATTCGCCTCAGGGGCGCAGTTGGCGCTGAGCGGCCGCAATACCGATCTGGCGCTGGCGCTGGCGCTGGCCGCTAATCGCGCCGGCCAGCCTACGCTGTCAACCCTGCGCACGCTGGCGGAGGCCGCCTACGCCCCGGGCGTACGCCGAGTCTTCACCGGCCACACTGATCGCGTCACCAGCGTCGCCGTCAGCCCGGATGGCCAGCGAGCGCTCTCTGGTTCGCGGGATAGCCGGGTAATCCTGTGGGATGTGGGCTCTGGCCAGCCGATCCGCCAGCTCGAGGGGCACGGCGATTGGGTGTGGGATGTCGCTTTCAGCCCGGATGGGCGGCGGGCGGCGTCAGCCTCGGAAGATCGGACGCTGATCCTGTGGGATACCGCCGCCGGCGCGCTCGTGCGCCGGTTGGAAGCGCACCAGGGGCCAGTGCGCAGCGTCGTTTTCAGCGCCGATGGCCGCCAGCTCCTCTCCGGTTCTACGGACGGCGCGCTCATCCTGTGGAATGCAGACACCGGCGACGTGGTGCGCCGGTTTCAGAACGCTGGTAGTCCCATCTACGACGTAGCTATCAGCCCAAGTGGCTTCACGGTGCTGTCGGGCGGAGCCGATGGCGTGGTGACGTTGTGGAATGTGCAGACGGGCGAGCCGCTGGCGCGCTATGGTTCAGACGGCAGTGGTCACGCCAGCGCGGTATGGAGCGTAGTCTATGCGCCTGATGAAAGCGGGGTGGTCTCAGCGTCTGACGACAGCACCCTGATTTTATGGAGTTTTGAGGATGGCCAACCGGTGCGTCGCTTTGAAGGACACCGGTCGCGGGTGACCAGCGCCGCTTTCAGCCCGGATGGGCAGGCACTGGTTTCGGGCGGCGAGGACAATGCGATTTTGGTGTGGGATGTGGCGACTGGGGCGATCCTGCAGCGATTCTTGGGGCACACATCGCTGGTCTACGGCGTGGTCTTCACGCCTGATGGACGCCAGCTCCTGTCCGCTTCGTGGGATGCGACACTGCGTCTGTGGGATGTAGAGAACGGCGCTCAGATGCGTCGCTTCGATGGGCATACCGCCGCGGCGCTGGCGGTCGCCTTCAGCCCCGATAGCCGCTATGCGCTGTCCGGTTCGGCTGATCATGCGCTCATCTTGTGGGATGTCGCCACCGGTCAGGTCATCCGCCGTCTGGAAGGCCATACTGCTCCGGTAGAGGCGGTCGTGTTCACGCCGGATGGGCGGCAGGCGCTGTCTGGATCGGACGATTTTGGTCTCATCTTGTGGGATCTGGATACTGGCCAGCCCATACGCCGTTTTGGCGGGCCGGGGACGACGACCGGCCACAGCGATGGCGTCTGGACGGTAGCCATTAGCCCGGATGGGGCTACGGCCGTTTCGGGTGCGCGCGACAACACGCTGATCCTGTGGGATCTAGAAACTGGCGCCATGCTTCAGCGTCTGTTTGGCCATACGTTCCGCGTCACGGGCGCGGCCTTCAGCCCGGATGGCCGCCGGCTCATCTCCAGCAGTTTTGACAACACGCTCATCTTGTGGGATGTGAAAACCGGCGAGGTGATGCGGCGGTTCGAGGGACATGCCGATTGGGTGCGCAGCGCTGCCTTTAGCCCAGATGGCCGCAGCGTGGTATCAGGTTCAGCCGACAACACGCTCATTCTGTGGGAAGTTGAGACCGGCACCCGCCTACGTCAGTATGAAGGCCATACCGCCCAGGTCTACAGCGTGGCTTTCAGCCCCGACGGGCGGTTGCTCGCCTCCGGCTCGGCAGATGCTTCCGTCATCGTTTGGAATACGGCGACCGGTGCCGAACTGCGACGCTATACCGGTCATATGGATGACGTGCGCAGCGTGGCCTTCAGCCCTGACGGGACGCTGATCTTGTCTGCTTCAGGCGACCGCACGCTGCGTTTGTGGCAGGTTGAGCTCACGCTCGAAGGTCTGGTCAACTGGATTCAAGCCAACCGGTCGGTGCGAGAGCTCACCTGCGCCGAGCGCGATCTATATCAGGTTGAGCCGCTGTGCCCAGCGCCAACGCCGGCGCTAGGGCCGGGCAGCGTCTGAGGGGGCTTTAAGGGCCGGTGATGGTCGGGTAACCCAGCGCCTGCCACTCGCGCAGGCCGCCGGCCATGCTGGTCACGTTCTGGAAGCCAGCTTTCAGCAGGATATCGCGCCCTTGCTGACTGCGATTGCCCGAGCGGCAAACCACCACGATGTCCCGGTCGCGCGGCACTTCGCTCAGCCGCGACTCCAGTTCCCCCAACGGGATGAGAGTTGAGTCGGGCACGTGGAAGTCGTTCCACTCTTCAGGCTGGCGCACGTCCAGGATGAAAGCGCCCTGCTCGCGCAGGGTGACCGCTTCGTTCACCGATAGCTGCGCCGGAAAACCAGTGGGGGAGGCGGCGGCCTGGGGCCGGTTTAGCAGCAAGAGGATGGCCACACCGGCGATGACCATGACGGCTGCTGCCGCGAGGATCGGCAGGCTGACGGGCTGCGACTGCTTGGTGGTTTGGGGGCGACGCTTCGATTGACTCACGAGAACTCCCTGCAGAGAAGTTAAGCAACCACACTCAGCTAGACGCCGGATGGCAGCCAGATTCTACCTAGCATGCCCGAATATGGGCAGCAGGTGGCGGCAAGGTGGGCGCTGCTGACTGCGATGCGCGCAGTGCCTCTTGCCTGAGTACCGTCCAAAACCCGATCAACCTCATGCTTGGTTCGTGACATTCGTCACAAGCATTGGCGTCAATTGTATTCGATAATCCGAATATGTGAAAGAGGTGGAGAGCAGGCTTATGGAACCCCAACTAGTGCGAGAGCTGGAGATCCTCCACAGCCAGGTTTGCCACGCGCTGGGCGATCCCAAACGGCTGATGATCCTCTACATGCTGGCGCGCCAACCGCAGTACGTCAATGACATCGCCGCCGAACTTGACCTGCCGCAGCCTACCGTGTCCCGCCATCTCAAGATTCTACGGGAGCGTTCGTTGGTAGACGCCACACGCGAAGGGGCGTCTGTGCTGTACTCGCTGGCTGATGAGCGTCTGATTCAGGCGCTTGAACTGCTGCGAGCTATCCTGCGTGACCGCATTCTGGCGCAAGCTGAACTGGTGACTCATGCTGGCCCGGACGCTGATTCGGTAGACCAGCCAGATTGACGGGCACTCTGTGGCTAAGGAGCGCAGCGTATGACCCTATTCAAACGTTTGATTGAACTGCTGACGATACCGACCGGTGTGCTGCTGATCCTGACGGCGGCGCTGCTCTGGCCGCGGGCAGCACAGGCGCAGTGCGGCGCGTCGGCCAGCTCGTGTAAAAACTGTCACGAAGTGAATGCCCAGTATCCGGTGAATACATCAGGAGACTGGCACATCAGCCACGCCTTCGGTGATTTTTGCGCTTTCTGCCATGCCGGCAATGTGCAGGCGAAAGAGCAGTCGCCGGCTCATGAGGGCATGATTTATCCGCTGTCTGATCCTCAGGGTTCTTGTCAGTCCTGCCACCCGGCCGATTACCTCGACCTGGCGCAGGTGTATGCCACGGCGCTAGGAGTGGATCTAGGAGGTAGCGCGCCGGGTGCGATTTCCTCTGGCGGCAGCGGCGCGGCGTCTGAGTTGGCGGCGCTGGCCTCTGAGCCGATCTCGCCCCCCGGCGAACGCTACGCCAGCGGCGCGTTGATAGACTACAACCGGCGCTATGCGATTGAAGTGCTCGGTCACCTTGATGATTCGACCGTGGGGAACACGATCC
Source organism: uncultured Anaerolineae bacterium (assembly GCA_937922795.1). GTDB lineage: Bacteria > Chloroflexota > Anaerolineae > Aggregatilineales > Phototrophicaceae > CFX2. The sequence continues at coordinate 49,694 of CALAJK010000060.1, read as the reverse complement.
TGGCCGTGATCGGCGTCGCGCTGCTGATTGTGGGCTTCATCGTCGTCTGGCGGTTGGAGAAGTTGGGCGATGTCTGGCGCAGCGCCCGCGCCACACCCGCTGATGACTGGCGACGGCTGGCGCACAGCGGCGCTTATGAGGTCATGGGCCCGGTGATCGCGCGCGCACCGTCGGCTGTCCCTGCGCCGCGTTCATCGCCTGCGTTGCAATCTGCGCCTGCCGTGCCGCCTGCCGGCCTGGAAACGCTCGATCCTGGGGTTCAAGCCGCCGTCGCCCAACTGCTGGCAGACCCGGTACAGGGCGGCGCAATCCTGCGCGCGCTGGCGCGGTTGGACCCGGCGCTCATCCACCGTTTGCAGAACCTCGATAAGAAAGATCGTGATCTACTGCTGGCCGTCGTTGAACAGCTAGGAGAATCAAAACTATGAAGTGGCTGCTCAAACAGTTACAGAGAGATTTGTGGTCGCCTGAGGTAGCCGGCATTGGTCTAGGCCTGGTATACGTGCTGGCGCTGCTGCTGTCCCAACGCGCGCCAGGCGTCTCTGGCACGTTCTTCAATATCGCCGCCATCGTCGGCAAGCCGCTGACGGCGGGCGATCCGGCCAACCAGTTCTTTGTGACAATTTTTCCGCCGGTCACCGAGACGATCGGCTGGCAGTTCTGGATAGTGATCGGCCTTTTCTTCGGAGCGCTGGCCTCGGTGCTGATCGGCGGACACTTCAAGCTAACGCTCATACCCGTTGAGCAGTGGCGCGACGTATTTGGCGGCGCTGTCTGGAAACGCTGGGTGATCGCCTTCATCGGCGGCGTCATCCTGCAGATCGGCGCGGGTTTGGCGGGCGGCTGCACCAGCGGTTTAGCGCTGGCGGGCGGCGTGCAGCTCAGCCCGGCAGCGTTCCTGTTCATCCCTGGCATCTTCATCAGCGGGGCGATCGTCCAACTGCTGGTCTACCGGGACAAGTATTAGTCCGCGACCCCTGTCGCAAGGAGAAGACGACAATGGCGCTTAGCGTACCGGATGTGCTAACAGCCTTGTTCCTGGGTTTCATCTTCGGTTGGGTGCTGGACAAGGGTGGCCTCAATCGCTACTACAAGATCGCCAACGTGTTTCGCTTCACTGACCTGACTGTGCTGCGGTTCATGATGACCGGCATGCTGGTAGGCATGATCGGCATCTTCACCCTCAAACACTTCGGCGCGCTGGAGCTGACGGCGGTCACTGCAACGGTGCTGGCCGGCAATCTGATCGGCGGCATGGTCTTCGGAGTGGGCATGGCGCTGGCCGGTTTTTGCCCCGGAACGTGTATCACTGGCATCGCCCGTGGCCAGCTAGACTATCTGATCCCCGGCTTGCTCGGCTTCTTGACCGGCGGCGTGATCTTCGGGGCTCTGTACCGCACACCGCTGGTGCAGTGGCTGCTGACGGCTGGCCGGCCTGATCTGGCCTATGCCAAGCTGCCGGACATCCTGGGGGTAGACCCGCTGCTGCTGGCGCTCGTGTTTTCTGAGGCGATCCTGCTCTTCCTGTATGTGTTGGGGCGCACCCGACTGCGCCGCCCCGACGACCTGGAGAAGATCGTGGAGCGGGAACGCATCGAGGCTGGGCTGGAAGAACGCCCTCAGCTTCAGGGCGTGGGCGACTGAGTGAGGCAAACATCCATGGAAGAGATCACGCGTGAACAATGGCTGTTAAACCGACGGCAGTTCATGAAAGGGGCAGTCCTGGCCGGTACTGGGGCAGCGCTGGCCAAATTGGGCATCTTTGATCTCGGCCCGGCCCAAGCGCAGGCCGGCCCAGAACATTTCCTCTCTGGCCCCACGGCCGATTATGAAGTGCGGACGCTGTGTGAGATGTGCGTCTGGCGCTGCGGTGTGATCGCCAAAGTGCGGGGCGGCAAGATCGAAAAATTAGATGGCAATCCCGAACATCCGCACTCGTTAGGTAACCTGTGCGCGCGCGGCCAGAGCGGCTTAATGATGACCTACGACCCTGACCGGGTGCTGTACCCGCTGATGCGCGTGGGCGAGCGGGGCAGCGGGCGTTTCCGCCGCGCCACCTGGGAAGAGGCGCTGGATTTCACCGCTGAACAGATGCTGCGGATCAAGAACACATATGGGCCAGAGGCGATGATCTTCTCCTCGACTCATAATCTCAGCCAGCCGCTGTTTGAAAATCTGCTCAACGCCTACGGCAGCCCAAACTACGGCACCCAGCGCAGCCTGTGTTTCAACGCCATGGTGACCGCCCATCTGCTCACCCTGGGCATTCAGGAGCCGGCGCGCCGCTACGATGGCATGAACTACATCATCCTCACCGGGCGCAATTTGATGGAGGGTATCAGCACCAGTGAGACGCGCCAGCTCATGGAGCGCATCGCTCAGGGCGCGCATGTGGTTGTCCTCGATCCGCGCTTCACCAAGACGGCGGCAAAGGCTGCCGAGTGGTTGCCGATCCGCCCCGGCACTGATCTGGCGTTCCACCTGGCGCTCATTCAAGTCATCATCGACGAAAACCTGTATGACCGCGCCTTTGTCGAGCGTTACACTGTTGGCTTTGACGAACTGGCTGAAGCGGTGCGCGGCTACACCCCGCGCTGGGCGGCTCCCATCACGGAGATCCCAGAGGCGACCATTTATCGTATCGCCCATGAATTCGCCGAGGCCGCGCCGTATGCCTTCGCTCATCCGAACTGGCGTACTAGCAACTTCATCAACAGCTTCCAGACGGAGCGGGCGATCGCCGTGTTGAATGCGCTCATCGGCCTATGTCCGGAGCAGGGCGACTGCATTTTCGCCGATGAGAGCACGGTCAGCCTTGGCGGACCGCCGCAGCCGCCTTATCCCCGCGTGACTGCTATGCGGCTGGATGGCGTGCCGTGGAAGTATCCCCTAGTGCCGCTGAAGCTGGGTGTATTCCAGGAGATCCGCGACGCGGTGCTCACCGGCCAGCCGTATCAGGCGCGCGGCTGGTTCTTCAGCCGGCAGAACCCGATCATGAGCTTGCCTGATATGGCGCGGACGATTGAAGCCTTCAAGAAGCTGGAATTCATCGTGTCTGTGGATATCATCCTCAACGACTCATCGTGGTATGCCGATGTGATCCTGCCGGAGGCGACCTACCTAGAGCGCTACGATCCGCTGCATGCAGTGGGCAGTCGGGTGTTCATCCGCCAGCCAGTCGTCGAGCCGCTCGGCGAAGCGCGGTCGGCGCTGTGGATTTATCGCGAGTTGGGCCGCCGCCTGGGGTTGGAGGACTATTTCCAATATCTAGATGAAGAGGATTACATTCGCCAGCAGCTCGCTCCGTTCGGCGTGCCACTGGAGCAGATCAAACAGGTCGGCTACTTTGACGCGCCAGTTCCTGAGCGATCAGGAGAGCGCACCTGGAATACACCCAGCGGCAAAGTGGAAATCGCTTCAGAAACGCTGCGCAAGGCCGGTTTTCCAGCAGTGCCAGTGTGGGAAGAGCCGCCGCGGCCACCTGAAGGACGCTTCTATTTGCTGACGGGCAAAGTTGGCCAGCACACCCAGTTCGCTACGCAGAACAACGCTTATCTGCAAGAGGTAGATTACCACACGCAAGACCTGTGGCTGCATCCTACCGCAGCGGCACAGCGCGGCATCAACAACGGCGACCTAGTGCGTGTAACCAGCGACGCTGGCGCAGTTGAGGTTAAGGTGTGGCTCACCGAGGGGATACGTCCAGATTGTGTCTACCTGGCGCCGGGCTTCGGCCATGCCAGCCGCGGTTTGAAGAAAGCCTACAACCGGGGCGTCAATGCCAGCCGGGTACACGTGACCTTCACTGACCCGGTGAGCGGAGGCCAGGCGCTGACCCAGACGTTTGTGACGGTGGAAAGGGCGTGAGCGATGGCGCTGAAGAAACGCTATGCTTTTGTGATCGACCCGGCGCGCTGCATTGACTGCCGGGCGTGTATGGTCGCCTGCCGGGCTGAATGGAATACCCCGGCAGGGCAAACGCGCATCTGGGTGCATTCTGACGGGCCGCGGGGGCAGTTCCCGAACCTGTCGCAGACATTCGTGCCGGCGCAGTGCCATCACTGCGAAGATCCCTGGTGTGTATCCGCTTGTCCCACCGGAGCGACTTTCAAGCGCGACAGCGATGGCCTGGTGCTGATCGACGAAGAGGCTTGCATCGGCTGCGGCCTGTGCGTGAATGCCTGTCCCTATCAGGCGCGTTTTCGCAACCTGGAGACGGGCAAGGCTGATAAGTGTTCAGCCTGCTTCCATCGCGTCGAAGCCGGCGAGATGCCGGCCTGTGTGGCGACCTGTATCGGCGGGGCGCGGCTGTTCGGCGATCTGAACGACCCGAACAGCACAGTCAGCCAGGCGATCGCAGGGCGCGCTGTGTATCGTCCGATCAACGATCAGGTGAACACCCGCCCGATGACGCTGTACCTGTCTCCGCCGGATGCCTCGGCGGTGCAGGTCAGCCCGTCGCCGCGCCAGCCGGTCCCGGCTGAGACGTTCTGGCACACGGTCGCGCTGCCGGTGGTGAAGGCCGCGATCGCCCTGGCCTTCGGTGGGCAGGCGCTGGCGTTCATCTTCCAGTTGTTCAAGGGTGAAAACGAATACGAGGAAGCGTGATCCGGCCGGCGCATGGTGGTGATGCGTTGGCTGTCAAGGAGGACAGGTTATGAGCCGTGAGAAACTGACGCTCGAAGAACGCGAGGCGCTGCGCCAGCAAACGCTGGTGAAACACTACACTGCGAACATTCTCACCCATTGGTTTAATGCGGCGATGTGGCTGCTGCTGCTGCCCACCGGCCTGGGGATTCTGCTGGGCAAAGTGTATCCGTTTGTGCCGGAAGCCTGGAACAATTTGATGAACCAGATTTTTGGCGGTCTAGCGCCGCTCATCTACTGGCATTCGATCATCGGCCAGGTCTGGTTCTTCGTGCTGATCTTCAATGTCTTCTTTGGCTTTCGCAAGTACTTCATCCCATTTGCCGCGACCCGTATGTTCATGGACAAGGATGACTGGAAGTGGCTGATGATCCGCCCCTTCCAGATGTTCGGCTTGAAGAAAGATAAAGAGCTGCCGCCGCAGGATGCCTACAACGGCGGCCAGAAGCTGTACAGCTATCTGGTGATCTTCGGAACGGTCGTGATCGGTGTCACAGGCCTCATCATGACCTACAGCGAGTCTATTCCCACGTCGCTGCAATGGATCATCCAGTGGGCGATGCCGCTGCACTTCCTGGCCGCTGGGCTGACCTTCGCCGGCGTGATCATCCATGTCTACATGGGCGCGATCATGCCGGAGGAGCGCCAGGCGTTCTTCAGCATGTTCAACGGCAAAGTCAACGGCTTGTACGCCTATCTCCATCATCGCAAGTGGTATGAGCGCAAGATGGCGGAAAAGGCCGCGTGGGAAGATCACTACAATCGCCAGCTCGCCCAGTCCCAACCGCCCGCTGATGCTGAACCGGCGCCTCAGGGAGGCGATTGACCATGAAATCCGGATGGATATTCCGACTTGCGCTCATTTTGGGCCTGCTGCTGGCCGCCTGCGCCGAGGCTGCGCCGACACCGCGTCCCACGGTGATCGTGCCAACGCTAGCGCCAGCGCCGACGCGCAACCCTGCCGGTGACGCGGCGAACGGCCAGCGCCTGTTTGTGAGCTGGCGCTGCGCGGACTGCCACGGCGCGCTGGCCGGCGGCCGCATTGGTCCGGCCTTGGCCGGCAGGAAGCTCGCATTCGCGGCTTTTGAGACGGCTATCCGCCAGACGCGCCCGCCTAAGCCGGCCTTCAGCGAGGCTGAATTGAGCGCGGCGGATGTGCAAGACCTGTACGTCTGGCTGACCAATTTGGAGCCGGCAGCGGCAGCAGGCGCGCCAGAACTGCCCGCCGGTCAGATTTTAGGGATGAAGCTGTACACTGAGAGCGGATGCGACGCCTGTCATGGGGCGTTTGCTCAGGGCAGCGCTGATGCGCCTATGTTGGCCAATTATCCGCGTGCCGTCGAAGATTTTCTGCTGGCGATGTCGTCTACCACCGCCGATGTGCCTGAACATGATCTTGAGATGCTGGATGTGACGCTGATGCGCCGGCTGTACCGCTGGCTGCGGGAGGGCGCTAACCCAGACAGCGGGTGTTGAGCAAAAAGACGCTATGGATCGCAAACCTGTTCTATGGATGCCGCCGCTGCTGCTGCTGACGGGTTTTGGGATGCTGCTGACTGCGTTCTGGCTGGCCGCGCCCAGGCCGGTGCTGGAGATCACCCCGGCGCGAACTGGCCAGCCAGAACGCTGTCTGACCTGCCATCAAGGCATCGAGGCGATCAGCGCTTCACATCCGACCGAGGCGTTTGGCTGTGTGTCCTGTCACGGCGGCGATCGCCTGGCAACGGATGCCGATCTAGCGCATGTTGGCATCGTGCGCAATCCCGGCGCGTTGGAGACCGCCGAACAGTACTGCGGCGAATGCCATGCGGCCCAAGTGGTGCTGGTGCAGCGCAGCCTGATGGCGACTTATGCCGGGGCGATCAGTCTGATCCGGCGTTCGTTCGGCCTGCAGCCGGACGGCGAGGCGCGGTATGCGGCTGCCGAAATCGGCCACCTGCAGACCTTCGCGCCCACGGCAGATGAGCCGATGCCGGTGCAGCGGTTCGCTGACGTCTGTATGACCTGTCACCTATCTGCCGAGCCGCAAGCCGCAGACTACTATTATCGCAGCACCGGCTGTTCAAGCTGCCACGTGCTGTACGCTGACGATGGGCGTTATCGCGGCGGCGACCCGACGATCAGTCGAGAGGAGACCGGTCATCCCTCACAGCACGCCTTCACCCTGGCCATCCCTTACAGTCAGTGTAATCACTGCCATAATCGCGGCAACTACGATCTGCGCACGATGACTTTCCTCGAACGCGACGACCTGCCGCCGCCGCGCGAGCTTTCGGAGCCGGCGCGGCGGCTGCATGAGTACTACCAGCCGATCAGCCAGTTCACGCGCTGCGAGTGGGAGCTGGACTGCATTGACTGCCATACGTCGCTGGAGGTGATGGGAGACAGCCAACTGTACAGCAGCCGGTCGCAGGCGCAGTACATCCAGTGCGCAACCTGCCACGGCACGCTCGACCAGCCGCCGCTGCAGACCAGCGTGCAGACCGCCGCTGATGTCGCTCTCAAGCGCGCCGCATTGAATCCGCTGGTCAGTCTGCGCGTCGGCGACACCGTCATGATGACCGCTCGCGGCGAGGCGCTGTGGCACATTCAAAAACGCGGGACGGACTGGGTGCTGACTGGCAAGGCGACCGGCCGGCAGTACGTCATCCCGCTGGTGGCCGGTTCAGCCTGCCAGCAGCAGCCTGACCAGCAGGAGAGCCGCTATTGTCATCAGTGCCATGCTTATGACCGAGAGGCCGCGCTGCCATGAACCGCCGCGAATTCTTGCGCCTGCGCCCCACCAAACCTTCGCCGGCTTCGCCTGCCTATCCGATCGTGCGGGAAGCCGGTTCGCCGCGGCAGTATGCGCCTGGAAGCCTGGTGTGGGTTCAATCGGCTCGCGCCTGGCTGGGGTGCGATGAGATCGGCTTCTTCGCCATCGCCGCCGATTGTCCTGAAGGCGGATGTATGGTTCAATATACCGGCGGTGGCTATATCTGCGTCTGTCGAAAGCGCCGCTGTGACGCGGTTGGTTATCCTCTGGATGCGGCAGATGAGGCATCGCTGCGGTATGTTGAGGTGAACCTGGACTCAGGCGGCAATCTGATCATTCATCTCGACCGGACAGTCAGCCCACAAGATCGTTTTATTGCCTGAGGAGTATGGGGAAGCGCGCTGATGAATAACTTGGCTCCTTATCTCGCACACTTAGCCACTTTGCACGATCACTTGTGCCCCCGCCAAATCCTGGGGCTGCGTATGGGGCTGTATGCCGGCGAGCAATTGGGGCTGAGCCTGCCTCAGACGGACAAACGGCTGTTTGTGTTCGTGGAGACCGATGGCTGCTTTGCTGACGGTGTGTTGGCGGCGACTGGCTGTTCGCTGGGGCATCGCACCATGCGCCTGGTGGATTTCGGCAAAGTGGCGGCGACGTTCGTCGATACGCTCACCAGTCAGGCGCTGCGGCTGGCGCCGCTGCCGACTGTGCGGGAAGAAGCCGAGCGCTGCTGCCCAACAGCGTCCAGTCGCTGGCACGCCCAGCTTGAGGCTTACCAGATGATGCCTGCCGATCGTCTGTTCAGCGTGCGGCCGGTGACGCTGGCGGTATCGCTTGAGGCGATCATCAGCCGGCCAGGCCTGCGCGTCCTTTGCGATCAGTGCGGTGAAGAGATCATGAATGCGCGTGAAGTCAGGATGGATGGGCGCACCCTGTGCCGGGCGTGCGCCGGCGAAGCCTATTACGCGCTGCGCCTGCCGCAGGAAGTGGCAGAATGACAGAGGGTGACGCCGCGCTGTCGGTGGCCATTCTGGCCGGCGGGCGTTCCCGCCGCATGGGGCGCGACAAAAGTCTGCTGCCGCTGGCCGGGCGGCCGCTGCTGGCGCATGTGATCGAGCGCTGCGCCCAGCTCCAGGTTGAGATGTTCCTGGTCACCAATCAACCGGCGGCTCATCAACGCTTCGGTCTGCCCATGGTGAGCGACGCGCTGCCAGGGGCGGGGGCGCTGGGAGGGCTGTACACTGCGCTGCTGTACAGCTCAACTGCGGATGTCCTGTGCGTAGCCTGTGACATGCCTTTCCTCAACCCGATCTTACTGAAGGAGATGGCGCAGCAGCGCGGGGGCATGGATGGCGTTGTGCCGGTCATCGCTGGCCGGCCGGAACCGCTGCACGCGGTCTACAACCGCGTCTGCATCCCAGCAATTAGCGCTCAGATCGCGCGCGGCGACCTGAAGCTGACTGGTTTCTATCATCACGTGAATCTGCGCTATGTTGATGAAAGCTGGGTGCGGCAGCTCGACCCCGAACTGCGCTCGTTTACCAATCTGAACACGCCCGCCGATCTAGAGAGTATAACCTGAGCCTCATTTCTTAGTGCGCGGGTCAAAGATATCGCGCAAGCCATCGCCAATGAAGTTGAAGGCTAGGACTAAGCTGGCGATAGACAGCCCTGGATACAGCCACATCCACCACTGGTCGAAGAAGTCAATCCCGATGGACACCATGCGCCCCCATTCGGGCGATGAAGGATCCGGGCCTAGACCTAGGAAGCTCAGTCCAGCGAAGGTTAGAATGGCGTTGCCGATGTCCAGGGTCGCCAGGACGATGGCCGGCGAAACGCAGTTGGGCAGCACCGTGCGGAACAGGATGTAAGCGTCGGTAGCGCCCACCATGCGCGCGCCTTCCACGTACTCTTTAGTTTTGATCTCCAGCACCAGCCCGCGAATCAGACGTGCATAGCTTGGCCACCAGACGATCACCAGCGCCAGGATCGCATTGCGGATGTCCGGCCCTAGCGCGGCGGTGATGGCCATCGCTAGGATGATGGTCGGGAACGCCATGAACAGTTCCGACAGACGCATCAAGATTTCATCCCAGAGGCCGCCCAGATACCCGGCCAGCGCGCCAATCAGCGTGCCCAGCGTGCTGCCGATGATGATGACGGCGATGCCCGCCGGGATAGTGATGCGCGCGCCGTGCAGGACGCGGCTGAATACATCCCGCCCCAACTCATCCGTGCCGAAACGGAAAGACTCGCTGGGCGGCTGCAAACGAGCGCGGACATCCTGCTGCAGGGGATCATTGGGCGCGATGCGGTAGCCGACCAGGCCGATGACCAGCCAGATCCCGGCGACCACCAGCCCGATCAGCACCAGCGGGTTGCGCAGCAGCGTGCGGCGGGTATCGCCCAGTCGGTCACGCCAGCCGGATGCGCGGGTCAAGGAAATAGTAGAGGAGGTCAACGACGAAATTCACTCCCACGTAGATGGCGGCGATCAACAGGCTGACGCCCATGATGGCCGGAAAATCCTGTGACGTGGAGGCGCGAAACATGTAGCGCCCGATGCCTGGCCAGGCGAAGATCGATTCGGTCAGCACCGCGCCGGAGAGCAGGCTGCCGTAAGATAGACCGATCACAGTCACCACTGGGATGAGCGCATTCGCCAGCGCATGTTTGCGGATGACCACGCGCTCGCGCAGCCCTTTGGCGCGCGCCGTCCGCACGTAGTCCATCCCCATCACTTCTAGCAGCGACGACCGGGTGATGCGGGCGATGACGCCGGATACGTAGCTGCCCAGCACCAGGCTGGGAAGTATGAGGTGTGAGATCGCGTCGCTGAAGGTGCGCCACTGGCCGGCCAGCAGGCTGTCAATGGTGAACAAGCCGGTCACGGTTGGGGGCGGTCGCAGGGTGATGGAGAGGCGGCCCGGCCCAGCGACGAGGCCGAGCTGCGCGTAAAGCACTGACAGCCCCAGCAGCGCCAGCAGGAAGACCGGGAAGCTGACGCCGACCAGCGCGAAAACGCGCACGAAATAATCAACCAAGCTGTTGCGCCATACGGCTGAAACGACGCCGAAGCCCACGCCCATGAGCACACCCAGCACGATGCCAAAGGTGGCTAGTTCAATGGTAGCGGGCAGAAATTGGCGGATATCGTCCAAGATGGGCTTCCGCGTTTTGATTGAAACGCCCATATCGCCCTGCAGCAGGTTGGCCATATAGGTCAGGTACTGCTCGTGCGGCGGTTTATCCAGCCCCCATTTCTGGCGAAAAGCGGCGATGATGCGCTCATCGTTGAGCGCGCTTTGCGGCAAATTGGCGTTGATCGGGTCGGCAGGCACGGCGCGCGCGATGATGAACGCCACTAGTGTGATGCCCAGCAGGGTGGGGATCACGAACAACAAACGGCGCAAAAAGTATAGATAGAAAGGCATCTTGAGCGATCACATCGTTGCTGACGCCGCTGATAGGAACAGGGTAGGGGACGCAGATATCACCGCGCTCCCTACCCCTGTGAAGTTGATGTGTACGGATTATTCGCTGCGGCTGAGCAGCGCTACATCAATCAACCACTGCGGATGCCAGACGTAGCCCTGAATGTTGGCGCGGAAAGCGGTCTGGATATCAGGTTGGTTGAACGGCGCAAACGGGCCGTTCTGCTGGGCATATTCCTGGAGCTGGCGATACAGTTCCAAGCGCTTATCCTGATCGGACTCAGTGCGCGCCCGCGCGATGAGTTCGTTCAGCTCGGCCGGCGCGATCTCCGGCGTCCAGTTGGCGCGCTCAGTGGCCACTTTGCCGCCCGGTAGGAACGCCAGGAAGTCCACCGGATCGAGCTTGTCCGGGCCCCAGAACCAGTAGCCGAAGCCCTGTTTGCCGCTGCGGTAGTCTTGCAGCGAGACCTGAAGCTCGCCCGGATTGAGGGTGACCTTGATGCCGACCTCTGCTAGGTCAGCCTGGATCTTCTGGGCGTTGGTGTTCATGTTGACGCCCTGGAACGAGAAGTCTGGGTAGTTGAGGGTGATCTCAAAACCATCGGGATAGCCGGCTTCGGCCAGCAGCGCCTTGGCTTTGTCGAGGTCGCGCTTGAGCGCCTGATCGGGGCCCAACGCGCCCGCTAGGCCTACAGCCAGATTCGTCCCCGGCTGGACGCCGCCCCACAGTTCCTGGTAGCCTTCGTAATCTAGCGCGTAGCGGATGGCAAGCTGCACTTTCGGATTAGAGACCGGGCCGCCTAGTTCAGGGTTCTGGTTCATCAGCAGGAAATGAACGATATTGGACGGGCCGCGGTAGATTGAGATCGCGGGGTTGCCTTCCAGGCTCTTGATCTGATCGGCGGTCAGGTCGAGCGCCAGATCGATATCGCCAGCTTCCAGCGCGACTTTCTGGGTGGCGGGTTCCGGAATGTTGGTGACGATGACACGATCGAAGTAGGGTGGTTCGCCGCGCCAGTTGGGATTACGGACGAGCGTCGTCTGCACCTGGCGTTCCCAGCTTTCCAACACATAGGGGCCAGTGCCAGCTGAAGTGCTGTTCAGGAAGTTCTCAGCCGTGTCGGTGGTGTCGGCATCAGCCGCGTCCGTGCCGCCGTTCTCCTGGATCAGCTTCGAGTCAGTGATCGAAAAAGCGTTATTCGGCAGCGATGACAGGAACGATGGGTCGGCTTCAGCCAGCGTGATGGCCACGGTCAGATCATCCAGGGCTTCCACCTTGGCGATGCTGTTCGCCAGGAACGAGGGGCTGCCTTTGACGTTCTTCAGGCGGTTGATCGAGAACACGACATCGGCGGCCGTCAGCGGGTTGCCGCTGGCGAAAACTACGCCTTCCTGCAGCTTGAAGGTATAGACGAGACCGTCATCGGAGACTTCCCAGGAGCTGGCCAGTCCCGGTTCGATCGCGCTGGCGTCTGTATCTGGAAAATCGACCAGCGTTTCATAGGTCGCGCGCAGGATGAAACCGGTAGTCTGCGTGTAGCCCCGCGCCGGGTCGAGCGAGTCGGTGCTTTCGGCATGGCCGATCACCAGCACCTTCTCTTCCTGCGCCACTGCCAGCCCGGAAGCCAGCAGGGCGATGACCAGCAGCGCCAGCAGCAGGGCGGCGCGCTTGCCAACATGTAATCTTTTCATAGCCCTCATCCTTCCTTAGCCAAACACTAAAACGAGATAAGTAGCACCCAGCGAGCCTGCGCACACAGGCAGGGCTGTGTAACGAGCCGTAATTGTAATTCGTGTGAGCTGGGTTGGCAAAGATTTCGGCTTGTTGAGTGTACAATTTTTCCGTGCTATAGTTTGTGCGTTTTAACCTGCTTCCCATCAGAGAGCTGGCGCATGTCCCACAATGAACGGCTACAACGTTTTCAGGCGGCTGTTGCAGGCCGCGCCGACTTGATCTATCTGCCCCACTCGGCGGATCTGGAATACTTGACCGGCGTGCCGCGCGACATCCCAAATTATGGCGCGGTCATCCACCCAGGCGCATGGCTGGAAGGCGTCTGGATGACGCCGGCTCGGCCGCCGATACTGCTGCTGCCGCGTATGTCAGCCGAGTTTGGCGGGCTGAATCGGCTGTCGAATATTGATATTCGGGTGCTGGGCGACTGGGATGATCCGGCAGCACTAGTGAGAGATATCGTGCGCGGCTTCCAACTGCCGGAACGGCCGCTGGTGGCCATCAGCGACCATACGACCGGCGAGACGGTGGTGAATCTGCAGCGGATCCTGCCGGATGCCGTCTTCATTTCCGCCACTGATCTGCTGCGCCCCCTGCGAGTGATCAAGTCGGAAGACGAGATCGCCGTCATGCGCCGGGCAGGCCAGATCACCGAGGCCGCCTTCGCCGATGTGCTGAAGCAGTTGAAGCCCGGCATGACCGAACTCGATTTGATCTCAGAAGTAGATTACCAACTGCGGCGGCATGGATCGTTGGGGCCGTCGTTCACGACATCGCTTTACAACTCCGGCCCTAATCACCCGCTGCTGTTCGGGCAGCGGCTGGCGACCTGGCCGCGCGTGCTCACGCCGCCGGTGTCGGTGCTGTTCGATTTTGGCGCTGTGCATGAGGGCTACTGCTATGACTATGGGCGCACCGTGTCCTTTGGCGCGCCGAGCGCTGAACAGGTACGGGTGCATCAATTGGTGATGGAGTCGCAGCGGGCTGGCATTGCGGCGCTGCGAGCTGGCAGCGCGACCACCTCGCAGGTAGACGCGGCAGCGCGCCAGGTCATCGCTGACGCGGGTTACGGCGAAGCGTTTCGCCATCGCCTGGGCCACGCCATCGGCATGGATGTGCATGAGCCGCCGTTTCTGACCGCGGGCGACGAGACGCCGCTGCAAGAGGGCATGCTGTTCACGATTGAGCCGAGCATCACCCAGTTCAACAGTTTCTCGGCGCGAGTTGAAGATGTGGTGGTGGCACGCCCCGGCGGCGGCGAGCCGCTGACTTCCGGTTACCAAGAACTGATCGTGATCGAGTGACTGCCGATGACCGGACGTCAAAATATCTCATCCGGCACGCATTGGGAAGCCATTGTCGGTTATTCGCGAGCGGTGCGCGTCGGCGATCAGGTCTTTGTCTCTGGGACGACGGCTACCGATGAGCAGGGAAGGGTGGTGGGCGCTGGCGACCCGTATGCCCAGACAGTGTACATCATTCAGAAGATCGAACGCGCCCTAGAGCAGGCTGGAGCCTCGCTAGGGGATGTCGTGCGGACGCGCATCTACGTCACTGATGCGCGTCACTGGGAAGCGGTCGGGCGCGCGCATGGCGAATTCTTCGCCCAAATCCGACCAGCTAACACCTTGGTTGAGGTCAGCGCGCTGGTTGGCGATGCGTATCTGGTCGAGATCGAAGCCGACGCTGTAGTCGGAGCCGCGCCGTGAAGTTCAGCTTGCGCTTGAACAACGATCTTCCGGTCAGGGACTATGTGCATCTGGCGCGTCTGGCTGAAGACGCCGGTTTTGACCAGTTTTGGGTGAGCGATGATCTGTTCCTGCGCAGCGCGCCCGTCATTCTCACCGCGGTCGCTGCGGCTACCGCGCGTATTGAGATCGGCACGTGTATCGTCAATCCGTACACGCTGCATCCGGCTGAGATGGCGATGATGGCCGCCACGCTGGATGAGTTTTCCGGCGGGCGTTTCAACTTGGGGCTGTCGGCGGGCGCGGGCGATTTTTTGCAGTGGATTGGGATCCAAGCCGATAAGCCGCGCACGGCCGTTGTGGAGACGGTGCAGGTCCTCAACCGGCTGCTGGCCGGGGAACGGGCGCCGCTGGATGGCCAGTTTCTGCGCTGGTCGGATGCCTGCTATCTGCGCTTTACGCCGCAGCGGCGCGTGCCGATCTACATCGGGGCGATGAGCCCGCGCATGTTGGAGGAGATCGGCCGCATCGCCGACGGCGGGCTGCCGCTGCTGTTCCCTCCAGAACATTACCGCAGCGTCTGGCCGCACATCCAGGCCGGGGCGCAGGCTGCAGGCCGCGATCTAGACTCGATTGACATCGCCGCCTGCATCTGGTGTTCTGTCGCTGACGATCGTGAGGCGGCGGAGGGGGCGTTGAAAGAGAAAATCGCCTATTATGGCCACGCCCTCAGCCCGCTGATCCTGGAACAGCTTGGGCTGACCCACGACGATTTCAAGCCGATTGAACACGCAGCTATGATCGAGAACGATCTGGCGAAAGCCCGACAGATGGTGACGCCGGCGATGCTGCGGATTGGGATTGTCGGCACGGGCCGCGATTTGATCGAACGACTGGAAGCGCTGGCCGCTGATGGTGTGCGCCACATCAGCTTTGGGCCGCCGCTTGGCCCGGATCTGGCCGCGGCGGTCGTGACCATCGGCCGGGAAGTCATCCCGTATTTCCGGAGCCGTTTCGCATGAGCCGCCCATTCGCCCTTTATGATCTGCGGGTGACGGTCGAGCGCATCGAAGGGCGTTCGGTGTGCGGGCTGCGGGTGGGCGACTATTTTGAAGTCACCGAGAGCAGCCGGCTGCGCATCCCCCCTGGGCAGCACTTCTGCATTTACGCTTTGAGCGCGGTGCTGCCGCTGTTGGCGGCCAAACAGCGCCAGCTTGACGCGCATGACTGGCTGGAGACCGACTCATTAGTGGCCTGCCCTGACCCTGATGAGCGCCTCATCATGCGAATCACCCGAATTGATCGCCGGATCATGGACGCGGATGAATTGACGTGATGCGGCGCCAGATCAGCATCGCCTTCCAAACCGACAAGACCGCCGCTCAGTATGTAGCTCTAGCCCGGCTGGTCAATGCATATGATTTCGATGCTGTGTCCGTCTACTGCGATTTGCCGTATCACCCGCCCTATCCGCCGCTTATGCTGATGGCGCCTCATATCGTGCGCGCGCGTCTGGGGGTGGCCGCCAATTCACCCTCACGAATACATCCCCTGGACATCGCGGCGCAAACCGCGCTGTTGGCCGAAGTGGCGCGCGGCGGCGTCTACATCGGCCTGGCGCGCGGCGCGTGGCTGGCCGAACATGCGGTTGTCGAACGACAGCCGGCGGTGCAGGCAGTGCGCGAGGCCGTCGAAGTCGTGCGTTATATGCTGTCGGGCGCGACAGGGGGATTTCAAGGGCAGGTCTTCCAGCTAGCGGAACATGTGCGCGCGCCGTATCCGCTGCCCGCCTACATGCCGCCGGTGTTGATCGGAACCTGGGGGCGCACGCTGGCGGCGGTCGCTGGGGAGATCGCCGATGAGGTGAAGGTTGGCGGCTCGGCCAATCCCGATCTTGTGCCCATCATGCGCGGCTACATCGCTGAGGGTGAACGGCTGACGCAGCGCGCCGCCGGCGCAGTTCGTATAGTCTTCGGCGCAGTCACTGTGGTGGATGAAGACCGTGCGGCGGCCCGCAGCGCGGCGCGGCGAGCGGTCGCGCTGTATCTGCCAGTGGTTGCGCCGCTCGATCCGACGGTGCAGGTCGAATCGGATCGGATCGAACGCCTGCGCCTGCTGGTCAACCAGCATGACCTGGGGGCGGCGGCCGCCCTCATCTCGGATGACCTGCTGGATCGCTTCGCTTTCTCTGGGGATTCCGACGATCTAGTTGCGCAGGCCAGCCGGCTGTTCGAAGCCGGGGCAGGGCGGGTTGAGTTTGGAACCCCTCACGGTCTAGTCCCGGAACGAGGCATCGCTCTCATCGGCCAGCGCGTGATCCCTGAGCTGCGCCGCCTTTGGTCAGATTAGCGCCTGGCTCGGGCTTCCTCCGCTTCCTGTTGTTCAACCAGGCGTTTGATTTTGGCGCGGGTTTCTACCCAACTCACTCGGCTCAAGCCCAGTTTTTCGCGGATGAGGTCTTCTTCGAGCCCGGCTCGCGTGTCGCGGACAGCACAAGTCCAGCGCAGGATTTCGAACGACAGCTTGACTGGGATGCCCGCTGCCTCTCCCACATCCGTCAGCACGTACTCCAGATTGCGCGCCGTGCAGTTGAAGATCATCTCGCCGGGATGGTACTGCGCCAGATAGCGATCTAGAAGCCCGGGCCACTCTGGGTCCAGCGCGATCTTGCGCTCTTTGTACACATTGCGCGATTTGTGGCGGACGATGAGCACCGGCTGACGGGGATTGGAACGATCAACGTCGCCTGGCTTCAGATTCATCGCCTCGCTCTTTTTGATGCCGGTGTCCACCAGCAGCCGGAACAGCAGCTCAGGCCGTGTGTCTAGTTCGTAGCCGCGCTGCATCCCGCGGGCAGCGAGGATGGCTTCGTGCACTTCGTCCGGCGTGAGCGCATAGGACAGCGGCGCTGGACCGGAACGCTGGAGCACAGGTTTGGCTGGGTCATGCGGGATAGCACCGATGGTATGCAGCCATTTGAAGTAAACCTTCAGCGTAGTCACACGGCGGGCATAAGACTTTCGGCTGCAGGGAACGCCTCGCTCAAACTCCAGCCAGTGCAGGAATTCTTCGAGCGTGGTCGTGGTGTAGTCGCCAATGGCGGTGTCTTCGCCGGTATGATCAGCCAGAAGCTGAAGGTCGCCGGTGAAAGCCTTGATCGTGTGCTCAGATTTGCCTTCACGCAGCAGCGCCTGCTGGAACAGCGCGATCGTATGGCGCAGTTGGCTGTGCCGGTTCAGATCATCGGGCGAGGCAGGCTGTGCTGTGAATAGGGGAAGCTGGCGAATATCAGACATGAGCGCGCGTTCAAATGTCTAGCCATCTGCCTGTGAGCATAGAACAAGCGGGCGCATCTGTCAAATATGGCGCGGGCGCGCTGTCGGGCGCAGCGGGCTGTATAAACACCTAGAATCCGGTCGTTTCAGGCCGCCGGTAGTGGATCAACCGCTGCAGCGCCTTCAGTTCATAAGGCCAGTCGTACAGTTGGAAACGGTAACGCCAGCCGCTGAGCGCGCGCAGCAGACGGCGCCAATGGCCGTGCAAGCGAATATCGGTCACTGTCGGATAGTAGGCGTTGATGACGGCCTCAAAATCGCGCACGCGCCGGCGGGTAGCGTCTTTGAACCAGGGCGTGCTAGGGTCGCGGCGCATAGAGAACTTAGCCCATTCTGGGCTGGCCCAAGCCTCCAGCGTCTCAGGGAAGCGAAAACCCAGGCGCGTCGCTTCATCCAGCAGGATGCTGCCCTCCTGAGGCACCGGCGTGTAAATGTACAACACCAACTCGGTGGCCGGATTGATCTGTTTCAACTGGCGGATGAAACGGATGGTGGCCTCGATGTCCTCGGCTGGGTCAGGTGGGTTACCTAGGACGAACGAGAGCTCAGGCACGATGCCATAGTGTTTCATCCGTTCGACCAGAGCCAGGGTGAGGCTAGTGCTGGCTTTGCCGCCCTTATTCATCCGCTTCAGCGTCTGATCGTCACCGCTCTCGGCGCCCATGAAGATCATTTTGACACCGCTGCGACGCATTTTCTCCCAGGTTTGATCGCTGTAGCTCATCAAGGTATCTACCCGACCCAGCCCCCACCAGTGGATGCCTAGACCGGTGATGCGTTCGGCGAACTCAGCGGTGCGCTCTTCTTTGACGAAGAAGTCCATATCGTGAAATTCAAGGCCGTTGATGCGCCAGTTGCGATGCAGATGCTGGACGATATTCGCGACGCGCTCGGCGCTTTCTGGCAGCCAGCGGCGGTTCGACAGCGCCACCACTGCGCAAAAGTTGCAGGCAAAGGGACAGCCAAAACTAGAGTTATGAGATAGGACGCGCGTGCCTAAGTAGCTGCGGCCGATGTAGCGGCTCACGTCGATTCGGTCATACGGATACCAAGGGAGATTATCCATCGGCACATAAGGCGCACGCGGATTGATTCTTATGCTCCCATCGTGGTAAACCAGAGAAGGAATGTCATGCAGGCTGCCGCCCTGGTGCAGCCGGTCTACAAACTGGCGAAACGGTGCTTCTCCCTGTCCCTGGATGACGTAATCGACAAAGCCGCTTTGCAGGGTTACCTCATAGTGCTGAGTGGGGAAATAACCGCCCCACAGGATCGTCAGGTCGGGCAGCGTAGCTTTCACCTGCTTGCACACCGGCACCGCCTGGCGAAGCTGCGGCCCCGGCATGACCGTCACCGCCAGTAGGCGAGCGCCGGTCGCCCGCGCTCGCTCGATGATGTGCGCAGCGGGATCGGCGATCAGGTTGCCATCAACGAATTCGATATCGTAATCGCCGGCGATGACTGCGCTGATCGCCAGCAGCGACAGCGGCAGCCGCTGTTTGCCGGGGGACGTGCTGAGCGGGTTGTAAAACAGGACAGTAGGACGACTCATGCCTCTCAACCTGTGACCTATGGCGCTGAAGCTACGATTTTGTCAGCGATTCACAAGGGATGCAACTGTTGTGGGGCAGCGCCTTGAATCAACACGCCCTGGTTCACAGGGCGCGTTGGTTGGGCTGAGACACGGTGAGAGTTGATCAGCTTTCCGGCATGATGATCCACAGAACAATGTAGATGATGACGCCGGGGCCGCCCAACAGCGTGGCCAGCACGAACAACAGCCGGATCAATGTGGCATCCACGTTGAAGTATTCAGCGATGCCGCCGCATACGCCGGCGATTTTCTTATCGGTTTGGGAGCGAACCAGTCTCTTGGGTGCGCTGTACGTGTCGCTCATGAGCATATCTCCTTGCTGTCTAGGTAGGTGTGTTTATTGATCTATCATCTTTATACGCGGGTTGTTTCTTAAAAGTTGCACAGCCCGATTTGAAACTGCTTGTGCCTCAACGCTATAATGCGTCCATGCTGAAACCTACATTGATCTCGCTGAACGATGATTGGACGGTAGAGTATCTGGAATTCGCCCCGTCGTTGTACGAATTCATGGAACGCGAGCCCGTCCCGCGGCTGTCTGAATGGTCGTTCGATCGACGCCGTATCGAGGGTTGGGCGGCTTGGCTGGAGCGGTCATTCACGCTGCCAACCCAGCGAGTATTCCAGGCTTATCTGTATATTGACTCGGCTCCTGAAGGTATGGGGATCTATCTCAACCACCGGCGCGTCGCTCGCTACATCACCCCCGCGGACGATGCTCCACCGTTTGAGCTGGATGTCAGTCGGTATGTGCGGGCGGGGCGCAATGTGATCGCTTTCCGGGTGGAAGGTTTGTCGCCGTCCATCCGAGGGGTGGCGCTGGAAATCGCGGCGCACGACAGCGTGTGAGCCCAGATGAACCGCTTCGCTCCCATACGGCTTGATAGTGCCTGGCGCTGGTGTGTGAACCGAAGCGGTGGACCCCCGGAACGAGCCAACTGGCAGCCCCTTGATATGCTGGAGGCTTGGCCTCAAGCCCGTTTAGCCGCCGGCGCGGCGGTCTATCTCAAACGAACCGTTGTACTGGAGCCGACCGAAGTGTGCGTGCGTTATCTATTTCAGTTGGAAACTGCGCCTGACGGGACACAGGTCTTCGTCAACGGTTGGCAGGTGGGCGCAGCGCGCGCTGGTCAGCCGCTGATGGTGAATGTGACGGATCAAGTGGCGCTGGGCGATAATGAATTTATGCTCCGTATCACACAGCGCGGGCGTCTGGAGGGAATCACCCTACAGGCTGTTCCCTGTGAATAGCGAATGCGCTGCGCTTCAGGCAGAAAACGATTCGGTGATACAATTACGATCGCGATCATCATCGGCTTAAGGAGCATCAATTATGCAAACGGATCTGCGAGGGCGCGATCTGATCACGGAACAGGAATGGACGCGCGAAGAGGTGGATACGCTGCTGGAGGTTGCCTGGGACCTCAAGCGCAAGCGGGCTGTTGGCGAGCCTCACGCCTATCTGCGCGACAAGGTGCTGGCGATGCTGTTCTTTTTCACGAGCACGCGCACCCGTACCAGCTTTGAAGCGGGCATGGCGCAGCTTGGTGGGCATGCGATGTTCATCGACAGCGAGACGACGCAGATCTCGCACGGTGATACCGCCAAGGAGATCGGAGAGATCGTTGGCCGTTACAGCGATGGCATCGCCATTCGCCAGTGTGACTGGAAGTTCGGCAACCAGTATATTCGGGAAGTCGCCGCGGCCAGCCGTGTGCCGGTGCTCAATATGCAGTGCGATGTTTACCATCCGTTTCAGGCGCTGGCTGATCTGATGACGATCATGGAAAAGTTCGGGCGTGATCTGCGCGGCAAAACCATCAACGTCAGTTGGGCCTACGCTTCCAGCTATCAGAAGCCGCTGTCTGTGCCGCAGAGTTTGATCCTGCTGATGACGCGCTATGGGATGAACGTGCGTCTGACTTATCCGCCGGAGTTCGGTTTGATGCCGGACATTGTGCAGCAGGCGCAGGACAACGCCCGCCAAAGCGGCGGCACGCTGGAAATCTTGCACGATTTCGACGCTGGTTTCAAAGATGCCGATGTTGTGTACCCCAAGAGCTGGGGCTGCTGGATGACGACCGAAGACAGAGAAGAATCGGCCAAGCTCGGCAGAAAGTATACAGATTGGATCACCGATGCGCGGCGGATGGCGTTGGCGAAGCGCGACGCTATCTATATGCACTGCCTGCCTGCTGACCGCAATATCGAGGTCACGGATGAGGTGATTGATGGCTCGCAGAGCGTGGTCTACGATGAGGCGGAAAACCGGCTGCACGTGCAGAAAGCGGCGATGGCGCTGACCATGCGGTAGCCGGAACACGCGATGAGCAGCGGTCAATTCCAGGGCGGCGCTGAAGCGCCCGGAGTTGGCCGCTGCGCTTGATGCCGCCGGCGTTCTTTTTGAAACCACACACTGCGTCTATGGATACTGTTAAAAGTTGAGATACGGCGATGATTGAAAAACTAGCGATTGTTGCGATCGGCGGCAACTCATTAATCGAAGATCCGAAACAACCTGGCATTGCCCGCCAGTGGGATGCAGCGCGGCGCACCTGCGAGCATATTGCCTTGATGATAGCGGACGGCTGGCATGTCGTCGTCACCCACGGCAACGGGCCGCAGGTGGGATATATCCTCCGGCGCGGCGAGATCGCGGCTAGAGAAGGCATTCATGACGTGCCTTTAGATCTGATCGTAGCTGATACCCAGGGGAGCATCGGTTACATGCTCCAGCAAGGGTTGGATAATTCTCTGCGTCGATTGGGGATCAACCGCACCTGCGCTACGGTAGTCACCCAGGTGCGAGTAGATGCCGACGATCCTGCTTTCAAGAACCCGACCAAGCCGATCGGCGGCTTCATGAGCGAGGCCGAGGCGCGTAAATTCGAGGCTGAAGGCTGGCAGGTGATGGAAGACGCAGGACGCGGGTGGCGGCGGGTTGTGGCTTCGCCGATACCGCGTTCTATTGTGGAGATCAACGCGATTCAGGCGCTCATGTTGAGCGGTTATGTCGTCATCGCCTGCGGCGGCGGCGGCATCCCAGTCATTCGCAACGAGGTCGGCAGCCTGCGCGGCGTCTATGCGGTCATTGACAAAGACCGTGCCAGCGCGCTGCTGGCGCTCACCCTGCGAGCGGATCTGCTGCTCATCTCGACCGGCGTTGAGAAAGTGTTTCTAAACTTCAACCAGCCTGACCAGCGCGCGATCGACCGCATGACTCTGGAAGAGGCGCGACAGTACGTCGCTGAAGGTCACTTTGCCACGGGCAGCATGCTGCCAAAGATTGAGGCGGCGATTGAGTTCGTGCAGAACGGCGGGCCAAGGGCGATCATCACTGATCCTTACAACCTGGTGCGCGCGCTGCACGGCGAAACGGGCACGCATATCGTTCCCGGCTGATGGATGTGTATCGGTCACAATTTGGATCACCTACGAACTGAGAGCTTACTCATGGCGACTGTCTGCGAACTTCGCTGCCCGGTTTGTGACCGATCGTACCGCCCTGAAGAGGTGATGTACTTCTGTCCAGCGTGCGGTCAGGTGGGCACGCTGATGGCGCTGTACGACTATCCAGCGTTGAAGGCACAGCTCGACCGGGATGCGTTTCAGTCCAACCCCGTGCGTTCGATGTGGCGCTATCGCTCGCTGCTGCCGCTTCAACCTGACTCGCCGCTGCCGCCGCTGCGGGTCGGGGATACGCCGCTGTATGAGACGCCGCGGTTGGCGGCGGCGCTAGGGGTGGCGCGCGCCTGGGTGAAAGATGATGGCCAGAACCCCACCGGTTCGCTCAAAGATCGCGCCAGCGCCTTGATCGTCGCCCGCGCTCAGGAGCAGAAAATGTCTGTAGTCAGCACAGCCAGCACCGGCAACGCGGCGGCTGCGCTGGCCGGCGTAGCGGCGTCTGTAGGGTTGAGAACGATCATCTTTGTGCCGGCGACCGCGCCGGAAGCCAAGATCGCGCAGCTGCTGGTCTACGGGGCGACGGTGCTGTTGGTTGAAGACACGTATGATGTCGCTTTTGACTTGTGCTACACGATGTGCGAGCAGGAGAGCTGGTACTGTCGTAATACCGGCTTGAACCCCTATACAGCCGAGGGCAAGAAAACCGTCTCGTATGAAATTGCCGAACAGTTGGGGTGGCGCCTGCCGGACGTGGTGGTAGTGAGCGTGGGTGATGGCAATATTATTGCCGGCGTATATAAAGGATTTTATGATCTTCATCAGCTTGGCTGGATTCCACGACTGCCGCGGCTGATCGGCGTTCAAGCGGCTGGCAGCGCGGCTTTAGTCGATGCTTGGCAGCGCGATCTGCGTCCTGAGCAGATGCAGCCGATCGAAGCACAGACGATCGCTGACAGCATCTCGGCCGGACTGCCGCGAGATCGGGCGAAGGCGCTGCAAGCGGTGCGCCAGACGGGCGGCGCTTTCGTGGCGGTGAGCGATGACGAGATCGTGCGCGCCATTCCCCAGTTGGCACGGCTGACCGGCGTGTTCGCTGAGCCGGCGGCGGCAGCAGTTTTCGCTGGTGCACAACGTGCTGTACAATCAATGATGATTGATATTCACGAGTCGGTTCTGCTGCTGGCGACCGGAAACGGATTGAAAGACGTGCGGCGCGCTCAGCAGGCGGTGGGCAGCGGGCTGCGAGTTCAGCCCGACCTAGCGGCGATCCGGAAAGCCTTGAAACAGTGAGGATGTATGGAAGACAGGCCGCGCTATTCGATTGTAGCGCCGATCTACAACGAAGAAGGCAACATTCAACTCCTCTATGATCGTATCCGCGCCGTGATGGACTCAACCGGCGAGAGCTGGGAGTTGGTGGCGATCAACGATGGCAGCCGTGATCGCTCATTGGAGTTGTTAGAGCAGTTGGCGCGAGATGACAAGCGGGTTAAGGTCATCAATTTCGCCCGCAATTTCGGTCACCAGATCGCGGTGACCGCTGGACTTGACCATGCATCTGGGGAAGCGGTAGTCATCATTGACGCCGACCTGCAAGATCCGCCTGAACTCATCCTAGAGATGATCGAACGTTGGAAAGCTGGGTATCAGGTGGTTTACGCGGTGCGCCAGGAGCGCAAGGGTGAAAGCTGGTTCAAACTGCTCACGGCGAAGCTGTTTTATCGGCTCATCTACCGCATCACTGATGTCAACATCCCGATGGATACCGGCGATTTCCGGTTGATGGATAAGAAAGTGGTGGCGGTGCTCAACTCGATGCGCGAGCACAACCGTTTTATCCGGGGGATGACGAGCTGGATTGGGTTCAAGCAGACCGGCGTCTCGTATGTGCGGGAAGCCCGGCATTCTGGCGAGACCAAATATCCGCTGAAGAAGATGGTGCGGTTCGCTATGGATGCCGTCACCGGATTTTCATACTTCCCCTTGCAGATCATGGTGTATGTCGCATTTGTGTTGGGGCTGCTAGCAGTGCTGGCTATCCCCATCATTGCCATTCTGCGGTTGATCCTGGGTTACGAGTTCCTCGGCGGTCAGGTGACGACTATCGTCTTGCTGCTGATTGTCAGTTCGTTTCAACTGTTCTTCCTGTTTGTGATGGGACAGTACGTCGCGCGAATTTACGACGAAGCGCGTGGTCGCCCGCTCTACATTGTGGCTTCCCGGCTCAATGTGAGCGATGAGGTTGTGGGTCGGATTAGGCTGAGCAGTCGCGAAGCCCGCGCCGCACCTGCGCCAGAGACATGAGAGGTCTGTCATGGACTCAGATCAACGCCGCATGTTGGAGCAAGTCGAGCGTTATCGGGAAATCGTGTTAGCTTATGAGGCGGTCGACCAGGAAATCGACGATCTGATCATGGCCTTTGGCGGTCTGATGGAGAATATGCCGCCCGACGTTTTGCTGCGCTACCGCGAACTCGCGCGACAACGTGATGAGCTGTTGAATGAGATGCGCGCCCTAGAGCATGAACTTCAGATTGACGATGATGCTTGAGGCGGGCGTCATTTTGCTGGTTGATTTCAAGCAAGAGATTGACTGAGGGAGATGTTCGATTGATCACCGGGCCCACTTTCGAAGAAATGCTGCATCCACAGAAGATTGATCCTCAAATCCGCGCGCGGGCGTTGAAGATGCGCACGGTTGATCCGCTCGATCCAATCAACCTTTTCAACATCACCTGGCGCGACGAAAACAATCAGATTTATTACCGGCTGCTGCCGCCGCAGCTCACGGGCGTCGAAGCGCCGATCGTGATCATCTATGGGGCCTGTTTTCCTTCTGGCAGCCACAAAGTGGGAGCGGCGTATTCCGTCTTGTTGGAAAAAGAGCTGTTCGGTGAGGTAGACCCGAACGTACACACGCTGGTGTGGCCGTCTACTGGTAACTACGGTATCGGCGGGGCCTGGGTAGGCTGTCGGATGGGGTGTAAAAGTTTGGTGGTGCTGCCCGCCGGGATGAGCCAGGAGCGCTTCGAGCGGATTCGCAGCTATGGGGCTGATATCATCAAGACGGTGGGATCGGAGAGCAACGTCAAGGAGATCTACGATGAAACCCATCGTCTGCGCGCCAGCGACCCCAACATTCGCATCCTCAACCAGTTTGAGGTGATGGGCAACTACCGGTTCCACTACTATGTCACCGGCAACACGCTGGTTGAACTGGCGGCAGAACTAGCCGCCCAAGGGATCGGGAGCGGCAAGGTCGCTGCGTTCGTGTCGGCCATGGGCAGCGCGGGGACGATCGCCGCCGGCGATCGTCTCAAGCAGGTGTGGCCGGATCACCGGATCGTCGGTCTAGAGCCGATCCAGTGCCCGACGCTGTACAGCAACGGTTACGGCTCGCATGATATCCAGGGCATCGGCGACAAACATGTGACCTGGATTCATAATGTGCGCAATATGGATGCGCTGATGTGCCTGGATGATATCGAGTGCAAGAAAGCGCTGCAGGTTTTCGCCGAAGAGGTTGGGCGCGAGACACTGGTGCGCCGCTACAAGCTGGATCCAGACTGGGTTGAAAGCACCTGGCGGCTGTTGGGTATCAGCGGCATCTGTAACATCCTG
Organism: uncultured Anaerolineae bacterium; assembly: GCA_937922795.1. Taxonomy (GTDB): domain Bacteria; phylum Chloroflexota; class Anaerolineae; order Aggregatilineales; family Phototrophicaceae; genus CFX2. The sequence continues at coordinate 23,474 of CALAJK010000060.1, read as the reverse complement.
GGCGCGATCAAGACCGCTCGCTATTACAACCTGGGCAAAAATGATCTGATTGTGACGGTGGCGACCGACGGCATGGATCGCTATTACTCGGTCATGGACAGCATGGCCGAATGCTATGGGCGTTTGGATGAAGCCGAGACAGTGGGCCGCGTGGAGAGCATCATCAAAGGGCAGCGCACAGACTGGATCATGCGCGGGACGCCAGAAGCGCGCGAACGCTGGCACAACCTGAAGTACTATACATGGGTGGAGCAGCAAGGCAAGACGGTTGAAGAGCTGGATGCCCAGCGCGACAGCCAGTGGTGGGTTGAACACCAGCAGATGGTGGCGGAAATTGACCGCCGGCTGCTGGCGCTGCGGCAGCGCGAAGCTGCTCCGCATGCTTAGCTGCCGAGTGGGTTTGCCTGCCGCTTGCCATGTACCCTGAAGATCGCGTCCTGGTGGGGGTCGTGAACCGACAGCGTGATCTGGCGTATATTCGAGATGCGCATTGGTATCGCCTGCCGCAGGCGCAGTTCCCAGATGGTCTGGCTGTTGACTATCTGGCGTTCTTCCTGAGCCGAGCATTTCGAGAGCGAAACGGCGGCGTGTATTATTACGCCCGGTGTCGGGGCGTCGAGCTGGCGCGAAGGCGCGATCTGCTGCCAGATGAAGCGGCGCATCCGCGCGCGGAAGCCGTGTACTACAAGGTTCAGATCGGCGCTTTGTATGAAAAGATCCCGCCTATCTTGAATCTGTCCCGCCGGCCGGTCAGCTTCATCTTCACCACCTGGGATCGTTTCGTCAGCGCGCGCCAGATCAGCGATCTGTACAGCCAGGCCGGTTACTTTGTTGACCGGGTTTACTACGCGCTGGACGGTCACCGCCAACGCCGCGCTGTGCGCCCGACCTCAACCTCTGAAGGATCGTGACCGATGCTGATCACACACGGGACGCTCATCACTTGGCAAGAACCTAATCAGGTTTTGGCCGACCATGCCCTCTACATCGAGGGCGACACGATCCGCGCTGTTGGGACATCAGCCGAGCTGGAGGCGCGCTATCCTCAGGCCGAGCGTTTAGACGCGCGCGGCCAGCTCGTGATGCCGGGGAATATCTGCGCGCATACACATTTTTACGGAGCCTATGCGCGGGGGATGGCCATTCCAGGGCCGGCGCCGGAGGATTTTCCGCAGATTCTGCGGCGGCTGTGGTGGCCGCTGGACAAGGCGCTCGATCCGGACAGTGTGCGCGCCAGCGCGCTCGTCTGTTTGGTGGATGCCATCAAACACGGCACGACGACCCTGATCGATCATCATGCCAGCCCGAACTGTATTGAAGGCAGCCTAGACCTCATCGCTGAAGCGGTGGATGCGGCCGGGTTGCGAGCTGTGCTGTGCTATGAGGTCACCGATCGAGATGGGGAAGAGAAGATGCGCGCTGGCATCGCCGAGAACGTGCGGTTTTTGCGCGATAACCGGCGACCACGGGTGGCGGGCACGTTCGGGCTTCATGCCAGCCTGACGCTGAGCGATGCAGCGCTGCGCGCCTGCGCCGATGCGCGCCCCCCCGGTGTCGGCTTTCATATCCACGTGGCGGAGCATGAGGCCGACGAACAGGACAGTTTGAACAAAAGTGGGCGTCGGGTCGTGCAGCGTCTGTATGAGTACGGCATCTGGGGGAAGCAGACGATCGCAGCGCACTGTGTGCACATTGATGAGGCCGAGCGCCAGATCTTACAAGACACTGGCACCTGGATCACCCATCAGCCTCGGTCTAATATGAATAATGCTGTTGGAGCGATGGCATTCGATGAGATGATGGCGCGAGGGATGCGCGTTTGCATCGGCAACGATGGCTTCAGCAACGCGATGTGGGCGGAATGGAAGACGGCCTATCTGCTGCATAAGGTGGCGCACCGAGACCCGCGCCGGGCGAATGGCGCTGACATCGTGCGGGCAGCGGTGTATCATAATGCCCGGCTGGCTGAGCGTTTCTTCCCAGGGCAGCGGCTGGGTGTATTGGCTGAAGGCGCGCAGGCCGATATCATCTTTGTGGATTATCATCCCTACACCCCGCTGCATATGGGCAATCTGCCCTGGCATATCCTGTTCGGTTTTGAACCTTCGATGGTGACGATGACAATGGTCGCTGGACGGGTGTTGATGCGCGACAGACAAGTGCTGACAATGAATGAAGCGGAAGTGGCGCAGCAGGCGCTGGCGCTTGCGCCTGCGGTTTGGGAGCGCTACACAGCCAATGTGAATCAAACTTTGTGACTGCTAAGGACTGAACCGAACTCATGACCGACGAAAAAACTCTGCTGACGATCGCGGTGTTGGGGGGGACTGGCAAAGAAGGTTCCGGTCTGGCTATGCGTTGGGCCTTGAAAGGTTACCGGGTGATCATCGGTTCGCGTGATCCTGAGCGCGCGGCGGCGCGGTCGGCAGAGATGAACGCGCAGTTGGGAAGCGATTATCTCACAGGCATGGCGAATGCTGACGCGGCGGCGCAGGCGCACCTTGTGGTGTTGAGCGTGCCATATGCCGCGCATCAAACTACATTAGAGAGCGTGCGCAGCCAGGTTGCCGGCAAGGTTCTAGTGGACTTGACGGTTCCACTCCAGCCTCCAAAGGTGCGCACTGTGCATCTGCCCAAAGGCGGGGCGGCTGCGCTCGAAGCCCAGGCTTTGCTCGGCGATTCAGTGCAGGTTGTGGCGGCGTTTCAGAACGTGAGTGCCGAACATCTGGGCGATCCCGATCATGTGGTGGATTGCGATGTGCTGGTGTGCGGCAACGATGCAAACGCGAAAGCGACAGTGATTAGACTGGTTGAGGCGGCGGGGATGCGGGGCGTAGATGCAGGCCCGCTGGCCAACGCGGTCGCGGTCGAGTCGCTGACGCCGGTGCTGCTGTATATTAATAAGGCCTATGGCGTCAAGGGAGCCGGCATACGCATCACCGGCATCAGTTAGTGTGAACGCGCAGCCTGCGGCGCTGCATATCTTCGCGCTCCCCGGTATGCCGCTAGTTCAGCCGGGCGATGACTTGGCGCTGCTGATCGTGGATGGCCTCAAACGCGCTGGCCTGACGCTGGAGACGGGCGATGTGCTCGTGGTCACATCTAAGATCGTGTCAAAGGCTGAAGGTCGGCTGGTTGATCTGCGCCAGGTTGAGCCAAGTGAGCAGGCGCTGGCGCTGGCGCGCGCGACGCGCAAAGACCCGCGCATCGTGGAGTTAGTGCTGCGCGAAAGCCGGCGGATTTCACGGCAGGCGGTGGGCGTCCTGGTCACTGAACACCGATTAGGATTCGTGAGCGCGAATGCCGGCGTTGACCAATCTAACGTGGACGGCAGCGATAACTACGCGCTGCTGCTGCCGCTGGATCCTGACCGATCGGCGCAAGTTTTGCGGGAGGCGCTGCTGGTGATGACGGGCGCCTCGGTCGGCGTCGTCATCAGCGACTCGCACGGCAGGCCTTTCCGGATCGGGAATGTGGGCGTTGCAATCGGCGTCGCCGGGATGCCGGCCGTGCTCGATCTGCGCGGCAAGCCCGACCTGTTTGGGCGCGAGCTGAAAATCAGCATTCAAGGCTACGCTGATCTGGTCGCGTCAGCCGCCAACCTGGTGACCGGCGAGGCAGATGAAGGTCGCCCGGTGGCGCTGGTGCGGGGTTTACAGTTCAGCGATGAGAGCGGCAGCGCCCGCGATTTGATACGCCCTCCGGATCTGGATCTGTATCGCTGAGGTTGGCGCGTGTGGACGCGTGTTCTCCCGATGAAGCCGTGATGATCGCTATCCGAGAGCGGCGCTCCATTCGGCGCTACCGCGCTGACCCTGTGGCGCGACCGGTCATCGAGCGTGTGCTCGCTGCAGCGTGCTGGTCGCCCTCGGCTCACAACCGCCAGCCCTGGCGGTTCGTGGTTGTAGAGTCGGCGGAGTGCAAGCAGAAGCTGGCGGTCAGCATGGGGGCTCGCCTGCGCCGTGACCTGGAAGCTGATGGCGCTCCAGCAGCAGTAATTGAAGCCGACTTGGTGCGGTCATACAGTCGCATCGTGTCGTCGCCGATGCTGGTCGTGCTGTGTCTCACAATGGTCGATATGGAGCGTTATCCAGATGAACGCCGCTCCGGCAATGAATATCTGATGGCAGTACAGAGCGTGGCGATGGCGGGGCAGAACCTGCTGCTGGCTGCCCATGCTGAGGGGTTGGGGGCATGCTGGATGTGCGCGCCTTTATTCTGCCCAGACGTGGTGGTGGAGACGCTGGCGCTGCCGGATGACTGGCAGCCGCAGGCGCTCATCACGCTGGGCTATCCTGATGAGACGCGCAGCCGGACGCGCCGCCCCGCGGAGGAATTGACGCTGTGGCGTTGAAGGTAGTCACGCTGGTTGGCGGCGTGGGCGGAGCGAAATTGGCGTTTGGGCTGGCGCAGATTCTGCCGCCGGATGACCTGACTCTGATCGTCAACACAGGTGATGATTTCTGGCACTATGGCCTGCGCATCTGTCCTGATCTCGACACCATTCTGTACACGCTGGCAGGCGTGGTTGATCCGGCCAATGGCTGGGGGATTGCGGGCGACACCACACAAGTGCTGGAGGCGCTGCGCGGATATGGGGAAGATACCTGGTTCCGCCTGGGCGACCGCGATATCGCCACGCATTTGCTGCGGACAGCGTGGCTGCGCGAAGGCGTGACGCTCACCGAGATTGCGGCGCGGTTGGCGGCGCGGCTGGGGGTGAAGCCGCGCGTTCTGCCGATGACCGATGCGCCAGTGGCCACGCGGGTGGACACCCTGGAATACGGCGAGCTGGAATTCCAGGCTTATTTTGTGCGCCACCGCTGGCAGCCTACTGTCCGGTCGCTGCGGTTTGAGGGCATCGAGGCGGCGGCGATGACGCCTCAGGTTGAGATGGCGCTCCGGCAGGCGGATATCATCTTGGTTGGGCCGTCAAATCCGTGGCTGTCCATTGATCCGATCCTGGCCGTCCCCGGTCTGCGCCAGTTGATCGAGTCTCGGCCTGTGCCGCGTGTGGCGATCACCCCGATTGTTGGGGGGCGTGCGGTGAAAGGCCCTGCGGCAAAATTAATGCTGGAGTTAGGGTATGATGCTTCAATGAAAGCGGTAAGCTGTTACTATGGGGACTTGTTGAACGGTTTTGTGAGCGACGTAGTGGATTCGCTGGAAGGTGTGATACAGCCTCATGCCGTCGCTTTTGAGACGGTTATGGAATCTGATAATCATAAGATTGAACTGGCGAAAGCTGTGTTAGAGTGGATTCAATGTTGGGGATCTGTTTAGCAGTTTCGGAGTTCAGTGCGTTGGCGTCAGACATGAGAAAGGGGTAATGGCGTCCTGCGGTTAGTCGGCAGGGTTTCGCCAGAGCACAATGAGCGTCTGGACAATTATCCCGGTCAAACCTTTAAACCGCGCTAAGAGCCGCCTGGCGCAGGTGCTGTCGCCGGATGAGCGGCAGCAGTTGGCAGAGATCATGCTGCGGCATGTGCTGGATGTCGTGCGTTCCGTGCCGCAGGTGCTGGGCACACTGGTGATCAGCCGCGACGGGCGCGCGCTGGCGATCGCGCGGGAGTACGGGGCGCGCACAGTTCAAGAGAGCGGCGCGCCCCAGCTTAATGGCGCGCTGCTGCGAGCGACACAGGTGGTGATGCGTTGGAAAAGCAGCGCCGTCCTGATTCTGCCGGCGGATCTGCCGCTGATCGCCGCTCAGGATGTTGCCTGTATCATCGAAATGGGTCAGAATGAGCGTTCGGTGGTGATCGCGACTGACCAGCATCAAGATGGGACGAACGCGCTGTTCGTGCGCCCGCCGGGATTGATCGGTTATGCGTATGGCCCCGGCAGCTTCCAGCGCCATCTTGAGCTGGCGCGGGCGGCGGGCGTTGATGCCCAAATTTATGAGTCGGAGCGGCTGCTGCTCGATATTGATGTGCCAGAAGATTTACATACTTATAATGAGCTGGCTAATCTGTATCAACCGAAGTAGCGCCCTCGCTTGATTTCCTGATTGAGAGGGGAAAAAAGACTGATGGCAGATCGGGTCGCATTATATTTGCAGGATGCTCATCCGCTTCAAGACGCGATCAAGTATGTGCAGTATGCTGAGTCGCGGGGATTTGAAGCAGTGTGGCAGGCAGAAAGCCGGCTGGTGCGCGATGCGATCGTGCCGATGGCCGCCTTCGCCGCCACTACCAGTCGGATCAAAATTGGTTCGGGCGTCATCAATAACTGGACTCGGAATGCGGCAGTCATCGCTGCCACTTTCTTGACGCTGGACGATTTGGCGCAGGATCGCATCATCTGCGGCATTGGCGCATGGTGGGACCCGCTGGCGCAAAAAGTGGGCATCAATCGCACCAAACCGCTGCTGGCGATGCGGGAAGTGATCACGGTGGTGCGCGACCTGCTGGCGCGCAAGCGGGTGACGTTTCATGGCGAGTTCGTCCATCTGACGGATGTTGAGCTTGATGTGGTGCACGGACGCAAAGAGCCGCGCAATGTCCCGATCTATATCGGCGCGACCGGCCCAAAGATGATGGCGCTGGCGGGCGAAATTGCGGATGGGGTGGTGCTCAATTATCTGGTGTCGCCTAAGTATAACGAGGAAGCGATGGCGCTGCTGGAGGCTGGCGCTAAGCTGGCCGGTCGGTCGGTAGAAGATATCGATCGCCCCCAGCTCGTCGTCTGTTCGGTGGACAATGATCGTAAAAAAGCGCTGGACGGCGCGCGCAAGCTGGTGACGCAGTATCTAGGGCAGCAGCCGCATATCATGAAGGCCAGCGGCGTCAGTCAGGAGCTGTTAGATGAGATCGGACAGGTGCTCACCTGGCCAGCCACTGAAGAACAGATTGAACAGGCGATGCGCCTAGTGCCGGATGATGTCGTTCAGATGATCACGGCCTCCGGGACGCCGCAGGAGGTGAAGGCTAAAGTGCGCGAATACATCGCCGCCGGTGCGACTTGTCCCATTTTGTATCCCCTAGGTCCGGATGTGCGATTGATGATTGACACCTTCGCCGACGGCTACTCGCAGTAGTAGCGTGTGGCAGTTTCGTCTTCTTTCATGGATGTGAAGCGGTCTGCGGGCGTCTCGGCGGGGCGCCCGTTTATATTTTGGTTATGGTTTTGCGGCTTCAGCGGGGCGGTGTTTCTGATTTACGGGAGCGTCGCCTTCGCGGCGGGGCACGGCCAGATGGTGCTGCCGCTGGATGATGTGTACATCCATTTCCAGTATGCGCGGCAGCTCGCAGCCGGCCAGCCCTACGTTTACAATCCAGGACTGCCGCCGACTTCGGGCGCGACCAGTTTTCTGTATCCCTATCTGCTGGCCGTGGGATATGCGGCCGGTTTTCAAGGGCTGAACCTGGGGCTGTGGGCGCTGGCGTTAGGCATGTTGGCGTTGGCCGGTTCGCTGGGGTTGATCTTCCGGCTGGCGCACGCTTTGGGCGCAGATTCGCGGACTGCTGCAACCGTGGCAACTGCTTTCGGTGTGACTGGCGCGGTATCCTGGCATTTCATGTCGGGCATGGAGACCGGCTTGGTCGTCCTGCTAACGCTGGCGACGCTTGACCGGCTGATCGCGCGCCAAATAAGGGGGTGGTGCTTGGCGGCCTCGCTGCTGGCGCTGGTGCGACCGGAAGGCGGCGCGCTGGCCGTGCTCAGCGCGGCGGCGATGGGCTGGCAGATGCGTCACCAGATGGGGCGCGCCAAACGCTGGCTGATATTGCCAGCGCTAGCGGTAGGGGTGCAGCCGCTGGTGAACGGGCTGCTCACCGGGTCTCCGGTGGCTTCGGGTAATGCAGCCAAGTCCGTTTTTGGCATCGTGCCGTTCGATGTGGGCGAAGCAGCGCGCCGGACTGCGGCCAATATGGGGCGCATGTGGCTGGAGTTCGCGACCGGCAGCAGCCCGCGCGAGGGGATTTATCTCCTGGCGCTGGTGTTTCCTCTGGCCGTATTGGGCGTCGTCATCCTGATGCGCGAGCAGCGTCTGCGCCTGGTTGCGTGGTTGGCGGTGATCTGGTTAGGGGTGGGGTCGCTGGCGGTTGCCACGCTCGACACGGCTTTCTGGCACTTCAAACGCTATCAACTGCCGTTCATGGCGCTTTTCTTCCCGTTCATGGCGGCTGCGCTGGCGCGGATTCCGGTTCGTTGGGGCGGTCAGCGATTTGGTCAAATCGCAGCTTCAGTCATCGCCCTGGCGACTTTGCCGACAAGCGCGGCGTTTTTGCAGCACTTCGCGCTCAACGTGGGCTACATCTACGCTCAGCCGCTGCAGATGACGCGCTGGCTGGCGGCCAACACGCGGCCGGATGCGGTGATCGCTGTGCACGATACCGGTTTAACGCGCTACCAGGGCGGGCGCACCACGCTCGACATGGTAGGACTGACGACGCCGGGCGCGGCTGAAGCGTGGCGCAACGGGCCTGGTTCTGTCGCCGAGTTCTTGCTCGACCATCAGCCTGACTACATCGCCGCCTACGGCGAAGGCCACGGCTTCGGCCTGAGCATGCTGGCAGCGACGAGCCTGTATGGCCAGCCGTTGGCTGAATTTCCGGTGACGTCGCTGGATGATCGCTTCAACGTCGCCCTCGCTGGCTCTCAGCAAGGGATCTATCGGCCAGATTGGGAACGGCTACGATCAAGACTGCGTCATTCGCCTGGCTTCAACGATAACTTTTTGGGGGATAAACCTCGCCTGTTGGGCGCGCTGAATGTCGCTGACCTAGCTCAAGAACGGCTGGCGCGATATGCCTGGCGTAATCATCAACCGCTGCCTGGGTTTCCCACCGAAGTGCATGAGCTGGCATATCCGGGATGCGCCGATATAGGCTGTGCTTTCGTTGACGGCGGACGGCGGCTGAACGGCGAGGAGGCTTTTGAGCTGCGGCTGGACGCGCCTGCGGGCGAGCCGTTGCCTATCTGGTTGGTCACCCGTCTGCATCCAATGACGGCAGGGACGCTGGATATCTATGTGAATGACGTTCACGTTGGGCGGCGCGTAATCCCTGAGCAGCCGGGCGTGTGGCTGGATGTGCCGACGCTGATACCTGCTGCGATCTTTAGCAACCCTATGCACGTGCGGATCGTGCCGGATACGCCCGGCGGCGCGTATATGCCTTACTTTCATTTCATGTATGAGGGGCGCGAGGTCGGGACGCCTCCGACCAGGACACCAATCGCCACGTTTCAGGGTGGCGCGATCTGGCTGGTGAGCGCGGCAATCCGCTACACCCCTGGTGCGCCCAGCTTGGAGACTGAATTGGAGTGGTACTCGGACGGACGCGCTGCGGGCGACTACCGGGTATTCGTTCACCTATATGATGATCCGCGCCGTCCGCCAGCGGCGCAGATTGACCAGCGCCCAGGACAGGGCGGGCTGCCGCCTGGAAATTGGCTGCCAGGCGTGATTCGTGACACAATGGTTATTGATCTGACCGATATCCTGCCTGGGCAGTATCAGGCGGCAGTGGGGATGTATGACCCTCAATCGGGCGAACGCCTGCTTGCAGATGCGGGGACGCCCGACGGAAGACTGTTCATTGGCAAGGTGGAGATCCGTCCATGAGTGAAGATCGTGCAGTATATGAAGCTCTGCTGGAAGCACAGTCTCGAGGCGAACCGGCTGCGCTAGCGATTGTCGTCAGCGCCCAGGGGTCTGTGCCGCGTCATGAGGGCAGCAAGATGCTGGTGCGCCGCGATGGCTCCATTGTTGGCACTGTTGGCGGCGGCGCGCTGGAGTCGCTGGTAATCCAGGAAGCGTTGGCAGTGATGAGCGACGGGCGTTCGCGGCTGTCATCCTACGCGCTGAATGATCTGGCGGCGGGTGATCCTGGCATTTGCGGCGGCACAGTGCAGGTATTCATCGAGCCGGTCGGGCTGTCGCCGCTGCTGCTGGTCATTGGCGGCGGTCATGTCGGCCGGGCGCTGGCGGAACTGGGCAAATGGACGGGCTTTCGCGTGGTCCTGTCAGATGACCGAGAGGCGTTCTGTAATCCGGAGTATGTGCCCGGCCTGGATGGATATGCGGTTTGTAAACCGGGCAATATCGCTCAGCACGTGGAGATCACGCCGCAAACCTATGTTGCCGCTGTCACGCGGGGGATGCCGATCGATCTAGACCTGATCCCGGCGCTGTTGGCGACGCCCGCAGCCTATATCGGTTTGATCGGCAGCCGCCGTCGTTGGGCGCTGACTGTCAAGGCGCTGAAAGCCGAACGCCAGCTCACCGATGAACAGCTCCGGCGGGTATATGCGCCGATCGGATTAGAGCTGAATGCCGAAACGCCTCAGGAGATCGCCATCAGCATCCTGGCGCAAATCATCATGCTGCGGCGCGGGGGGGATGGCAGGCCTATGCAGTGGTTGGGCGAAGAGGTAGAAGCAGAAAAAGTGTGAAGGCAGGCCAGCCGCGGCTGGCGCATTTGAGTAATTTTGAATAAGGGCCGGTGTGAAAATCCTGTTTGTGAGTGATACGGTGATGCCGCAGATGGAAAGCGCAGTAAACCTAAGGCGGCATTATGGCGATATTGAATTGATTGTCAGTTGTGGTGATTTGCCTTCGGTCTATCTAGAATTCATCACGTCCGTCCTCAATGTCCCTTTGTTCTACGTGCGCGGTAATCATGACGAAGGATATACCGAACGCCCTCCAGGCGGGGAAGACCTGCACGGCCGCCTGGTGCAGTATCGCGGCCTAAGCTTTTTTGGGCTGGAAGGTTCGATCCGCTACAACAACAGCCCGCTGCAGTACAGCGAAAGCGACATGCTGCGGTTAGTCGTGAGCGCGGGCCCTCGCTTGTACTATCAGCGCATGCGTCACAAACGACCGCTGGATGTCCTGGTGACCCATTCGCCTCCGCGTGGCATCCACGATGCGGAAGATAAACCGCACTGGGGTTTTAAGGCGCTGCTGCGTTTTATTGAGTGGTATCAGCCGCGGTTCATGGTTCATGGGCATGTCCACACCTGGGACCGGCGCACGGTCACGCGGACGGATTATCTCAAGACGACGATCATCAATATCAACCCGGTCACCGTCTTAAACATCGAGCCGAGTGCGTTCTGACCGGTTGGTGACCCGGTTGAGATGCGTCAACCACATGTGTTACTATTTGTAAAACAGTCGGTCGGTAGCAACTAGTTTGTCTACAGAGTCAACAACCTGGGGATCTAAATCATCATGTGGAGTCACTACTACAGCGTTAACACCGTGGGCGAGGCGTTGGATCTGCTCGCTCAGTATCGTGACCGCGCCCGTATCATCGCTGGCGGCACTGACCTGCTCATCGAGCTGGAACGGCATCAGCGTCCAGGCGTTGATGTGCTGATCGATGTCACCCGCGTGCCGGGTCTGGATAGCATCACTCTACGCGGCGATCAAATCCACCTGGGGCCGTTGGTCACGCATAATCACGTTGTCGGGAGTACATTGATTGTGGAGCGCGCCTTGCCGCTGGCGCAGGCGTGCTGGGAGGTGGGCGCGCCCCAGATTCGCAATCGCGCCACGGTGGCGGGTAACCTCATCACTGCGTCGCCGGCCAATGATACGATCACGCCGCTGATGGCCTTAGGCGCTGAGGTTGAGCTGGCTTCGATGGAGGGCGAGCGCACTGTGCCGCTGTCCGCGTTCTATACCGGTGTGCGGCGCACGGTCATGCGCCCTGATGAAATACTCACGGGCATCGCTTTCCCGGCGCTGTCACAAACTGAGCGCGGGATGTTCATCAAGCTGGGGCTCAGACGCGCCCAGGCCATTTCGGTCGTCAATGTCGCCGTCGTTTTGGATTTTGATGGCGGCGTGGTGACCCGCGCAGCGATCGCCCTGGGGAGCGTAGCGCCGACGATCATCCGCGTGCCGGTGGCGGAGAAGGCGCTGCTAGGCCGGCGTCTCCTGCCGGAGGTGATCGCCGAAGCTGCGCGGCTGGCGGCGGCTGCGCCGTCGCCGATTGACGATGTGCGCGGCACAGCAGCTTATCGTACCGAGATGGTGCGGGTGCTGGTGGCGCGCGCGCTGCGCGCCCTGGCTTCAGGGACAGAGCGCGCAGGGTGGCCACAGTCGCCAGCCATGCTGTGGGGGGAGAACCAGGGGCGCGTGAAGCAGGGGCTGCCACAGCCGGTAGAACACCATGCCGGACAGCCGATCGAGACGACCATTAATGGCCGCAAATTGCGCATCACCACCGGCTACGATAAGACGCTGCTCCGCTTCCTGCGTGAAGATGTGGGTTTGACCGGCACGAAGGAAGGCTGCGCCGAAGGGGAGTGCGGGGCGTGTACAATTTTCCTGGATGGGATGGCGGTGATGGCTTGTATGGTGGGCGCCCCGCGAGCTCATGGCGCTGAGATCGTGACGGTTGAGGGACTGCGCCAGAATGGCGAGCTGCATCCGATTCAAAAGGCGTTCATCGAGCATGGGGCCGTGCAGTGCGGCTACTGTACGCCGGGATTCTTGATGTCGGGGGCGAAATTATTGGAAGAGAACCCAGAGCCTACGCTAGAGCAAATTCAGCAGAGCATCACCGGCAATCTATGCCGCTGCACAGGGTATTACAAGATCCTGGATGCGTTCCGCGACGCCAGCCGGCGCCAAAAGAAAGAGGTGACCTATGCGATCAAAGACTAGCAGTCGCAGCCGCGCCTTCTGGCCGGTCATCGGTTTCGTCCTGGCGGTCTCATTCGCCGTGATCGCTTATGCGCTCGGACCTGCTGCCTACGACTTCTTGAGGCGCAGCCTCCCGAACTTTCCGCCGCCGGGCGTGCCGCGCGGCCAATGGGAGCTGATTCTCAGCGGCATCGTGTTCGTCATCTTGGTAATGCTGGCTGCCCTCGTCATCGCTCTGGCTGTGCCTCGCAACCGGTCGCGTGTCAACGAGAAGAAGCTGGTGAAAGAGCGTGAGTTGATGATGCGCGAGAAGAAAGCTAAGAAGGTGCTCCAGCGCGGGATCAATCGTCAGGCTCGCAGCATCACTCCGAAGAGGCGCTAGGCGCTGTCATGGATCGCACGGTTCCCAAGACGGGCAGCGAAGAGATTCAGCTCTACATGCGAACGTATTATTCGCTGCTGCGTTCTTCGCACTTGATCCAGATCGAGGCGCTGGTCGAGAGCCATATGGCGATGGATTCATCGCTGCACATCAAGGCGCGCGGTCTTGAGCCTGATGTGTCAGCGCTGGTGTATGCCAGCCTACGGCTGCCCGACTGCATGCCAGATGTCGAGCGGGTGCTCATCGGGCATATTGAACGGTCATTCGCCGAGGCGGGTTATGGCAATGTGGACGAGTGGCCGCGCGTCACCGCGCCGGGCCGCCGCCGCCGGGTCCACTTCGATGGTCAGCAGTCGCTAGCAGTTTTGATCGCCAGCCGTTCTGATATTGACGATCTAGTGCCCACCCTGACCGCCTATCAGATCGAGTGGAATAAGCTGCACGCGCTGCTGCAAACTGAAGCGGCGAAGTTATTTCTAGACCAGAACCGCGAGCGCTGCACACCGCTGACGCCGCATGAACGCGACCTGCTGGCCAAGGTGCTCCGTATGGAGCCAGATGACTTGCGCCGGCTGGAAGTTGTTTGGGGTGAGCGATTCATCTCTACGCTGCAAGCGATGGCGCAGCGGCGCAAACAGATATGGGTGCGGATGCTGGCCGGATCACTGGCTGACTACCGGCGCGCGACAGCTTACTGGTGGAGTGAGCTTCAAGATCGACTAGCCGGCGAGATTGATCTGGAAAGCCGCCCGGTTTACTTCGTGTCGAGCAATACGCATTCGATGGTCAATCTGCTGACGGGCTTTGCCCGCCGGGCTGAAAGCGATCTGATCGCGTACATCGAGCGCTTTGATCATGGTGATCTGCTGGAAGAATACCGGACGATTCGGGACAGCAGCAGCGCCAAGAGCCTAGATAATTTTTTGTACTATGTGCTGAAAAAATATCTGGCTTATCAGGGTGAACAGGTGGGGCGGCTGCTGGCGGCCGATGAACGGGCGATTGGCATTCACCGCATCCGCAGCCGCCACGGTTTCGACATCGAAGCGCAGGTCATCGAATTGAGCCGGCTGCGGTCGGACTGGCTGGATTCGCGGCTGCGTGATGCTTTTGATCAGGCCACCCTTGCCAATTCTGAGGCGGTCATCCTCAATATTGACTATCCGTTAGGACTGGCGAGTTACGAGATACTCAACCGGGTTACCGAGCGCGTCGGCGCGCTGCGAGGCGTATATGTCATGGGCAAGTCGGCCACGCTTAATGGGCGCATCGGCGACGTGATGATCCCGAATGTGGTGCATGACGAGCATTCCCAGAATACTTATCTGTTCCTGAATTGTTTCAGCGCCCAGGACATCGTCCCCTATCTGGCGTTCGGCACCGTTCTAGATAATCAGAAGGCGGTCAGCGCGCTGGGGACATTCTTGCAAAATCCCCAATATATGAGCGTGTTCTACCAAGAAGGTTACACTGACATTGAGATGGAAGCCGGGCCTTATCTCTCTGCTATCTATGAGGCGTTTCGCCCTAAACGCCATCCTGTAAATGAGATCGTCAATCTGTATGGTGTTCCGTTTGACATCGGGTTCTTGCATTATGCATCGGACACGCCGATGAGCAAAGGGCGCAACCTAGGCGCGGGCAGTCTGAGTTACGGCGGTGTGGAACCGACCTACGCGACTGCCGTCGCCATCCTGCGGCGGATTTTCCAGCGCGAAGCGGCGCTGGTGCTTCAGGCGGTCAAGAAACAGGTCATCACCGCTGAATGAACGTCGATGTTAGGCAAATACTCATGCGGTGATATCTTGAGATCGGTTTGAAATGATGGGAAGTGAAACTATGTCTGCAGAAAAAACACTGTTCATTGGGCAAAACGTCCAACGCAGCGATGGGCTGGGCAAGGTCGCAGGCGAGGCACTCTATCCCGGTGATATCAATCTGGAAGGTCAGTTGTGGATGAAGCTGCGCTTCAGCGACCGCGCTCATGCGCGGGTTCTGGCGGTGCATACGCAGGCCGCGCTGGCGCTGCCCGGCGTAGTCGCAGTGTTCACGGCGGCGGATGTGCCCCATAACGAGTATGGGCTGGTCACCAAAGATCAGCCGGTTCTGTGTGGGCCAGGGAGCAACAGCAGCGTGCCGGGCGCTGATATCGTGCGCTGCTATATGGACTGCATCGCCGTGGTCGTGGCTGAAACAGAGGCCATAGCTGCCGAAGCTACTCGGCTGATCGAAGTGGAATACGAAGACCTGCCGGCGGTCTTCGATCCTGTTGAGGCGATGCAAGACGGCGCGCCGCAGCTTCATGCCAACAACCCTAACAACATTCTCTGCCATTACCGGATTCGCAAGGGCGATATGGCAGCCGGTTGGGCCCAGGCTGAGGTGATCGTCGAGGGCGAGTACCGCACCGGCTATCAAGAACATGCCTATCTTCAGCCAGAAGCCGGCTTAGGGTATATTGACGAGCAGGGGCGGGTGACGGTCATCGTTGCGGGCCAATGGGCTCATGAAGACCAGGAACAGATCTGTCATGCGCTGGGTTTGTCGGAAGAGCAGGTTCGGGTGATCTATCCGGCCATCGGCGGGGCATTTGGTGGACGCGAGGACATGTCGGTGCAGGTGGTGCTGGCGCTGGCGGCCTGGAAGCTGCGCCGTCCGGTCAAGATCGTCTGGAGCCGTGAAGAATCGATCTTGTATCATCACAAGCGCCATCCCACTATCATTCGCGCTAAATGGGGGGCGACTCGTGCAGGCAAGATTGTCGCAGCCGAGGTGACCGTCATCAGCGATGCCGGCGCTTACAACTACACCTCTACAAAGGTAACGGGGAATTCTAATCTCACCTGCACCGGCCCTTACGAGATTCCGAACATCCATGTCGATACCTATGGCGTTTTGACGAACAACATTCCCACCGGCGCGTTCCGTGGTTTTGGCGCGCCACAAGGCGCGTTCGCGGCCGAGGGGCAGATGAACAAACTGGCGGAGGCACTGGGCATGGATCCAGTGGAGCTGCGAGTCAGAAATGTGCTGCGCGAAGGCAGTTTGCTGTCCGTAGGCACGCCGCTGCCACCAGGGGTGTCGATTGGTCAAGTAGTTGAAGCCTGCGCTCGCGAAAGCTGGTGGCAGCAAGATGAGCGGGGGAGGTGGTCGCGCCGAGCGACAGCCGCGCCTGACAATCCAGCGCTGCGGCGCGGTATCGGCTTCGCCTGTGGTTTCAAAAACGTTGGCTTCAGCTTTGGCTTCCCTGAGCAGTCGTGGGCGACGGTAGAGCTGCACGGGGAAGCGGAGATTGAAAAGGTGGTCGTGCGCCATGCGGGCGCCGAAGTGGGTCAGGGGGCCCACACAGTCATGCTGCAGATGGCGGCAGACGCGGTGGGTGTGCCGCTTGAGCGTGTTCAATTGATTGGGCACGACACGGCTGAGACGCGCACGTCGGGCAGCGCGTCAGCCTCACGCATGACCTTCATGGCTGGTAACGCGATCCGTGGCGCTGCTCAGGAGGCGCTGGTGCTGTGGAAGAATGAGGAGCGGCCGGCAGTGGCTGTCTATCAATATCGGCCGCCTAAGACGACGCCGTATGACCCGCTGACGGGGCGCAGTGAGCCGAACTTCGCCTACGGTTACGTCGCTCAGGCAGTTGAGGTCGAAGTCGACATTGAAACCGGCCATGTGCATCTGATCAGAGTGGTCTCGGCCAATGATGTTGGCCGGGCGGTCAACCCTCATCTCGTGCAGGGACAGATCGAGGGCGCGGTGGTTCAGGCGCAGGGGTATGCCATCCTGGAGAACCTGGTCGTGTCTGAGGGGAAAATCCTGAACCCGTATCTGTCCACATATCTGATCCCAACTGTACTCGATGTGCCGGTTGAGGTGAAGTCCGTCATCCTAGAATACGCTGATCCAATCGGGCCGTGGGGAGCGCGCGGCATGGCCGAGATGCCCTTCCTGCCGTTAGCGCCGGCGATCGTGGCGGCAGTGTATGATGCTGTGGGCGTCTGGATCGATCAGATTCCTCTGACGCCTGATCGGGTGGTGGCTGCGCTGCGGGCGCATGGCATCGGCGTTCTTTAGCCGCGTCTGTGTGCCGGTGCGCGGCGGCGATCTGGCTAGCGTTGCGGTGTATCGCCTGCACCGTGCCAGCTTCACCGTGACTGCGACGGAGTTAGCAGCGCCGCTGCTCGTTGGGTGTAACGTCTGTTTTGGTGTGGTCGTGTTCGATGGCTCGATCACTGTTACCCGTTAGAGGAGTTGCAGCCAGTCTGGCCGTAGATGCAGCAGAAGTGAAGTGATTGTTAGAGAACGACTTCGTGTTGGTATTGATTGATCCACAGTTTCGATCGCTGTTGGCCGCCGGTCTCGTGAGTGACCATGAAACTCCAGCGCGCTTTTGATGTGGTGCCCGGTGACGTCATTGCCCTGGTCGGAGCTGGCGGCAAGACCTCAACGCTAGTCGCGCTGGGGTATGAGCTGGCCGAAGCCGGGCTGCGCGTGCTGGCGACGACGACCACCCGCATCGGCGCCGACCAGCTAGGCCTGATGCCGTACGCGCTGCCGCTGGGCCGATCAATGGCCGATATTTCTGCTGCGCTGGGGCAGCACCGGTTTGTGTTTCTGTATGAGAGTTTACGGTCGGGCAAGGTCTTTGGGCCGACCTGCGAGGTCATCCCCAGGTTGTTGGATTCGATCGACTCGGATGTGCTGCTCATCGAGGCCGACGGTGCGCGCGGGCTGCCGCTGAAAGCTCCCCGTCCGCATGAGCCGGTCATCCCCCGCGAGACGACACTGGTCATTCCCATTGCGTCGCTGACGGTTCTAGGGCAGCCGCTGGATGAAGCCCATGTCTACAATGCTGCCGCCATTGATGAACGGTATGGTTTTGGTCTGGGCAACCGCATCAAATCGCCCTGGGTGGCGCAGGTGCTGCGCGATGACTCCCTGGGGCTCAAGGGGACGCCGGAACAGGCGCGAGTGATCGCATTTCTCAACCAAACGCCGCTGCAGGGTTATCTACGGGCGCGCGCCCGGTTGATCGCGCAGTTCATCTTACGGTCGCCGCGCGTTCAGGGGGTGGCTTTAGGTTCGGTGCGCGCTGCCGATCCCATCTACGAGGTGCAGCGGCACGTGGGCGCGGTAGTGCTGGCGGCTGGTCTGTCACGACGGATGGGACAGCCTAAGGTGCTGCTGCCCTGGTCCGATAATAAGACGATTCTGGGACATATTCTAGAACAACTGATGTTGGCGCGCGTGCAGCATATCGTCGTGGTCACCGGTCATCGCGCAGATGAAGTTAAAGCCCAAGCGGATTGCCTCGGCGTATCGACGGTATTCAATCCAGATTTCGCTGCCGGCGAGATGCTGTCCTCACTGAAGGTGGGGCTGCAAGCGCTGCCGCCGCAGGTGTCCGGCGCGCTGATGGTGTTGGGCGATCAGCCTCATATTCAACCGCGTGTTGTCACCGAAGTGATGACAGCGTATGCAGAGGGAGCGGGGCACATTGTCGCCCCCAGCTATCAGATGCGGCGTGGGCATCCCATCTTAATTGACCGCCGTTACTGGAATGAGATTTTAGCGCTGCCGCCCGATGGCGCTCCGCGCGATGTGCTCAATCGTCACAGCGATCAGATCGCCTATGTGACGGTCGACACGGACAGCGTGCTGCGCGATATTGATACCCCGGAGGACTACCGCCAGGAGCGGCGCAGTGCCGGCTTGGGCCGCTAACGCCGGGGCAGCGCGGCGTCCCGGCGCAGCGAGTAGCGAGTAGGGGCGTTTGGTGAGGTTGCCGTGCGCAGCGGCGCGCAGCGCATCAGCATGAAGGACAGCAGCGCCTGCCGCTCATCATCTAGATGGGGAGCGCACCGGCTTGAAAGCGTGTTTGCTGAACTGTTCTAGTGTTCGTCAAACGCGATCAGGGCTGTCAGCGCCTGGCGTGTATGGCCTCACAGCCGCTCACAGCCGATAGTGCCAAGATCATCTGAGATCCGCTAGCGCCAGAAAGCAGCCATCGTCGGCCAAAGTCTGCGCCAGTGCCTGGGATAAGGCGGCCGTTCTCAGCGCTGCTTTAGCCATTGAACGAGCCTTAATACGATGTTCCGCCGTTGGTTTTGTCCCTGGTAGTATTCCTGCTGAAGTTGTTCGGTTAGATAAATCAGTTCGCTAACGCGCATTCGAGCTCCATTTACGATGACCCACTCCTCATCCAACAGGCGCAGATCGGATGGTTGGCGCTGGTAAAGCTGTTGATACGTCTGCGCGTAGTTGAGCAGCGCCTGTCTCGCTTTCAAATCCATTGCGCCTCCACATCATCGCTCTGGATCGTATGCTTTCTATTTTACTGCATGATGGGCGCTTGGCCTGTAGTCAAAAGCTTAGGCATTTATCTTGACAGTTTGGTGCGGTCTGACGATCGTAGGATGGTATTGAGTATAATAAGGGCACGTTAAAGCGACATCAACGACGGTGGATACTCATGCATGAACGAAACCTGAATTATGAACAGGCCGCAGCCATCGTCCGGGAACGCAGCAGCCTGACGACAGACATCGGCCTGGTGTTGGGGTCGGGGTTGGGGGGGCTGGCCGATACGCTCAGTGAGCGTACCGTTATCCCCTATGCTGAAATACCAGGTTGGCCACGGTCTACCGTTCATGGACACCAGGGCCAGTTGGTGATCGGGAAACTGGAAGGAAAGGCGGTGATCGCGCAGCAGGGGCGCGCGCACTTTTATGAGGGATATACGCTGGAGCAGGTGACTTTCCCAATTCGCGTGATGCGCTTGCTGGGTGTGAAAACGCTGATCCTGACGAATGCCGCTGGCGGTTTGAATCCCCAGTATCAGGTGGGCGATCTGATGCTGCTGAATGATCATATCAATCTGGTAGGTATGACTGGGAACAACCCGCTGATGGGGCCAAACGACGATACGATCGGCCCGCGTTTTCTGGGCATGGTTCATACCTATGACGCTGATCTGCGTCGACTGGCGCGCCAGGCCGCCGCTGATGCCGGCGTGCCGCTGCATGAGGGAGTCTATGTCTGCTTGTCGGGGCCGAACTTCGAGACGCCGGCAGAAGTGCGCATGCTGCGCGGTTGGGGCGGCGACGCGGTAGGCATGTCTACTGTGCACGAGGTGCTGGTGGCGCGTCATGCAGGCATGCGCGTCATGGCTTGTTCGGGCATCACTAACGTGTCGATTGATACGTTAGATGTAGAAGCTGAGACCAATCATGAAGAAGTGCTGGACGCAGGTAAAGTGCTCGTTCCCCGGCTGACCGCCGTCATTCGAGGAGTGCTGCGGGCGCTGCCATGACCGGTTTGGTGTTCTTCGTCGAGCAGATCGCGCTAGGGCTATATATCCTGATCGGCGTCGGGCTGCTGATTTTCTGGATGCGGCTTAATCAAGCGCAGCGTGATCTGCGGGCGACTTACTATGAGCTTGAGCGCGACATCTACCGCTATCGTCGTTCCAGCGCCCTGACAGGGCTGCTGCTGCTGACTGAACTGGGGTTGGTGGTTTTGGGCGTGCAGCAGGTCGTCGCGCCCACGCTGCGATCACGTCTCGACCTGAGCGCCGTGTCCGCCGCCGCGATCACTGACCTGCCGTTCGTCACGCCGACGCCGCCGGATGTCGTCTTCGGCGGGTCGCCAATTGATATCAGCGGCGTGCGCATCGGCGCGACCGAGGTGGTGCGCGTGCTGGCGACGCCGACGCTCACCCCGACGCCAGTGGGGACGATTCTGCCCAATCCGCCGGCGGTCGAAGGCTGCGATACTCCTAATGCTACGCTGCAAGTGCCCGCGAATGGCATGCTGGTGTTTGAACCGATCAACGTGATCGGCACAGCGTTCACCGAAAACTTCGCCTTTTACCGGTTTGAGCTAAACGGCCCTCAAACTCTGGGCAACTTTGCCATACTGCGTGACTACACCCAACCTGTCGTCGAGACGGGAGTCCTGGGGCAATTCGTCCCGTCGTTCTACCAGCCCGGAAGATACCAATTCCGGGTGACCGTGTTTGACATCACTAACACGCTACGGGCGGCGTGTACGGTGAATATCACGATCAGTGAGCCAATCCCGACGCCCACGCCGCTTCAATCTAGATGAGGAGACATCATGAGCCGGCCGTCATTGGGTATTATTGGAGCGGGCAACGTAGGCACGGCGCTGGCGCTGCTGCTAAGCCGCGCTGGCTATGAGGTGCGCGCGGTATTCAGCCGGACTGAGTCGCGTGCCCAGCGTCTGGTGGAAGCAGTTGGCGGGCAGGCAGTGACCTCAGCCGCTGCGGTGGTAGAGGCTGCTGATCTAATTTTGCTGACCGTCCCCGATGATGTCGTCGCGGCCGTGGCTTTAAGCCTACAAGACAGCGAGTGGTCAGGCAAGGGCGCGGCGCATACCGCCGGCGCACTGGACGCCGCCTGCCTGGACGTCCTGGCGGCGCGGGGAGCAATGACGGGCAGTTTTCACCCCGCATTTCCGTTTGCGGGTTTCGAGACGGCTCTGGCCGGGCTGCCGCGATCGGTGTTCGCGGTAGAGGCCCGCACCGTCGAACTGCAGCGCTGGTTGATTGGCATGGCGGAGGCGCTCAGCGGCCGGTGGTTAGCCGTTCCTGCGGGGCAGAAGGCGCTGTATCACTGCGCATTGGTCATCGCCAGTAATTATCTGGTCACGCTCTATGCTCTGGCAGAGAGGATGCTGCAGTCGTTGGGGGCGGAACATGAGATCGTCAGCCAGGCGCTCAACGCGCTGGTGCAGGCTACAGTGGATAATTTGCGCGAGCAGGGGATTCCGCAGGCGCTCACCGGGCCGCTGACACGCGCTGATGTGGGCACGGTACGGGCGCATCTGAACGCGCTGGCCGCCTACGATCGTGATGCGCTGATGCTCTACCGGCTGCTCGCGCAGGTCACCGTGCCGTTAGTTGCCCAGCGTGGGCTGCCCACGGAGTGGATCGACGCGCTCATCCATCAGGAAGAATAGATAGTATGCGTTTGACAATACGAGATATTCATAAGATGAAGGCGGCCGGCGAACCCATCGCCATGCTGACCGCCTACGACGCCACCAGCGCTTATCTAGGTGAGGCGGCCGGCGCGCCGATGCTGCTGGTGGGCGACTCGTTGGGCATGGTGGTGCAGGGACATGATACAACCCTGCCGGTGACACTTGACCAGATCATTTACCATGCGCGTATCGTGACCCGCGTGACCAAACGAGCGCTGATTGTGGGCGATCTGCCGTTCATGACTTACAACATCAGCCCTGAACAGGCGCTCGCCAACGCTGGCCGGCTGATGCAAGAAGCGGGGGTCAACGCCGTCAAATTGGAAGGCGGCGAATACATTGCGCCAACGATTGAGCGTGTGGTGCAAGCTGGAATCCCGGTCATGGCGCATATTGGGCTGACGCCGCAGAGCGTGAATAAGTTCGGCGGTTTTCGGGTTCAGGGGCGCGAGGTGGAGTCGGCGCGTCAACTGCTGCGCGACGCGCAGGCGGTGCAGGCAGCGGGCGCGTTCGCGGTGGTGCTGGAGCTGGTCGCCGCGCCGCTGGCGCAGTTGATCACCTCGCGGCTGGATATTCCCACCATTGGCATTGGCGCTGGCCCAGACTGCGACGGACAGGTACAGGTGTTTCACGATCTGCTCGGCCTGTATCCATCGTTCGGGCCGCGTCATGCGCATCGTTATGCCGAGATCGGCACCAGCATCGAGATGGCGCTCAAGCAGTACGTTCAGGAAGTCGGCGCACGGCTTTTCCCGGCGGCGGAAAACAGCTTCAGCATGAGCACGGAGGTGCTGGAGGCCGTCCTAACGGATGGAGCGCCGCAGCATGCAGATTCTCAGTGACCCTTCAGAACTGCGGGCAGTCCGCTCCCGCTTTGCCGGGAGAGTTGGCCTGGTGCCGACGATGGGCGCGCTTCATGCCGGCCATCTGGCATTGGTCGAGCAGGCGCGGGCGGATATGGATCAGGTGATCGTGACCATTTTCGTCAATCCTACCCAGTTCGCCGCCAACGAGGATTTGGCCCGTTATCCGCGCGATCTGCCGCACGATCTGGAACTGTTGCGGTCGGCAGGGGTGGATGCTGTGTTCACACCGTCGGTCGAAACGATGTATCCGCCGGCGTTCCAGACCTGGGTTGAGGTCACGGAAATCACACAGGGCTTGGAGGGCGCGCGTCGTCCGGGGCACTTCCGCGGCGTAGCGACGGTGGTGGCCAAGCTGTTCAACTTGTGCCAGCCTCATGCTGCTTACTTTGGCCAGAAGGATGCCCAGCAGGCGGCGGTGATCAGGCAGATGGTGCGCGATCTCAACTTTCCACTGGCGATCGTGGTGTGCCCAACTGTGCGCGAGGCGGATGGGCTGGCGCTGAGCTCGCGCAACGTCTATCTGGATGCCTACCAACGACAGGCGGCCAGTGTGCTGTATCGCGCCCTGAAGACGGCGGCGGCGGCTTATGAAGGCGGTGAACGCCATCCGGATGGCCTA
>CALAJK010000059.1 GCA_937922795.1 uncultured Anaerolineae bacterium | reverse complement strand
AGGAAGTCCACATCGTCGGGCAGCAGCACCGGCAGTTGGTCGTCCGGCACGGCTTCGATGCCGCCGTCCTGGGTGTAGAGCAACGGGATGGGCGCGCCCCAATAGCGCTGGCGGCTGATCAGCCAGTCGCGCAGGCGGTAGTTGACGGCCTCGCGGCCTACGCCGCGCGCTTCCAGCCAGTCAATCACGGCGCTGATGGCTGGGTTCTTGCGGCCTTTGTCGCCGTTGGACAGGGTGCCGTTGAAGGCGCCGCTGTTGATCATCAGGCCGGGACCCACATAGGCTTCAGGCATGGTCGCGCCGTCGAAGACCGTCCCCTCTGGCTGGATGACCGGCCGCACCTCCAGCCCGAATTTGCGGGCGAAGGCGAAGTCGCGCTCGTCGTGGGCGGGCACGGCCATGATGGCGCCGCTGCCATAGGTGATCATCACGTAGTCGGCGATCCAGATCGGGATGCGCTCGCCGTTGACTGGGTTGATGGCATATGCGCCGGTGAATACGCCGGTCTTCTCGCGGCCTTCGGCGGTGCGCTCGATCTCGGTGGCGCGGGCGGCCTGTTCCACATAGGCTGTCACGGCCGGGCGTTGGGCGTCGGTCGTGATCTTCTCCACCAGCGGATGTTCGGGTGCCAGCACCATGAACGTCGCGCCCCACAGCGTGTCCGGGCGGGTGGTGTAGATCTCGATGGGATCGCCCGCCTCGGTGGTGAAGGTGACACGCGCGCCCTCGCTGCGGCCGATCCAGTTGGTCTGCATCACGCGCACCGGTTCCGGCCAGTCCAGGTGATCGAAGTTCAGCAGCTCGTCGGCGTAGCGGGTGATGGCGAAAAACCATTGGGTCATCAGCTTCTGCACCACCGGCTGGCCGGTGCGCTCGTCTTTGCCGTCGATCACCTGTTCGTTGGCCAGCACAGTTTGCAGCGCTTCTGACCAGTTGACCAGCGCCTCGCCGCGGTAGGCCAGGCCGTGCTCATAGAACTTCTTGAAGAACCACTCTGTCCAGTGATAGTACGACGGGTCGCAGCTCACCGCCTCGCGCTCCCAGTCGAACATCGCGCCCATGCTGCGCAGCTGGCGGCGCATGTTCTCGATGTTGGCATAGGTCCAGGTCTTGGGGTGGATGTTGCGCTGGATGGCGGCGTTTTCGGCGGGCAGGCCGAAGGCGTCGAAGCCCATCGGGAACAGCACGTTGTAGCCCTTCATCCGCATATAGCGGGCGCGGGCGTCGGACGGCGTCATAGCGAACCAGTGGCCGATGTGCAAATCGCCGCTGGGATAGGGCAGCATGGTCAGCGCGTAGTGCTTGGGGCGGCTCCAGTCCACCTGGGAGCGGTACAGCCGGTCGGCCTCCCAGCGCTGCTGCCACTTGGTTTCAATGGCTTGCGGGTTGTATGTGTCGGTCATGGTCATCTCTCTGTCACGTGTTCCAGTTTGCAATTGGCTGAGCACCAGGGACAGCACATGGGTCGAACCCCAAACAGGCTCGATTGTAACAGACTTTACGGTTGGCGTTGAGTTGAAACGGTGAGCAGGATGCCCGCAGCGGGGGAGCGCGGCTTATGCCGGCTGCATAAGAGAAGAGCGGGGCGCCTCGACCCCGGAAACGCGAATGACGATCATGAAACGGCATCCTGTCGCTGTGATGATGCGCGCATTGTAGCACAAAGTGCGCAGGCGAATCAACCCTCGCCGGTCAGCGGGAATCAGGTTGCCGGATCGCCTTCGTCGTCCAGCTCTTGCTCGAAAAAGTCGTCGAGCGTCACCAGAATCGCCTGCCGGACGGTCGGGTCTGGCTCGCGTGATAGCAGCGCCTGCAGCGCCGGGATCGCCCCAGCGGCGTGCAGCATCCGCAGCGCCATCACCGCGCGCCGCCGGACGGTCGCGTCGGCGTGCTGCAGCTTCTCGACTAGGCCGCGCACATCGGCGTTGGTCTGCATGCGCCAGATCGTGTCATCAGGAGAGGTCACGGTCGGTATTCTTTCGCGAACAATCCAGTGGTTGATAAGGGCATTGTAGCATGACTTAGACCGGACGTCAGTTAACGTATACGTCACGGTCGGGGGGCGGGTTGAACATCAGGTAGACGAAGGTGATGAGCGCCCCAGCCAAGAAACCGCCGATGTGGGCGAAGAAGGCCACCCCGCCGCCGAGCGTGTCAGCGCCCAGGCTGGCTAGGCCGTTGAACAACTGGATGATGAACCAGAAGCCCAGCACCACCAGCGCCTGAACGTTGTAGAAGCGCGGGAAGAAGCGGAAGAAGATGATCATCACCCGCACCCGCGACCCCGGATACAGCAGTAGGTAGCTGCCCAGCACGCCGGCGATGGCCCCGCTGGCGCCGATCATCGGGGCGCACAGCGCCGCATTGACGGCCTTTTCGGTCAGCGCCGCCAGCGCGCCAGCGACCAGGTACAGGACGAAGAAGCGCCGGTGGCCGTAGTATTCCTCTACATTGCGCCCGAAGATCCATAGATACGTCATATTGCCGACCAGATGCACCCAGCTTCCGTGCAGGAATAGGCTGCGCACCAGATCGAGCAGCGTCTCCGGCGCGAACAAGCTGCGGCTCAGCTCGCACGGCACGACCGCCAGCGCGTAGTAAGTTTCGTAGAGTTGGCGCGGTGACAGCGTGAGCTGCCACAGGAAAACCAGCCCGTTGACCAGGATCAGGCCGTAGGTCACATAGGCCTTGATGCGGACCGGCTGAAGGGTTTTGATCGGGATCATCGCGCGCCTCCTGCGGCCAGATGGATGCTGCTATCCCTACTATACGCGGGCGCTGCGCCAGACGTTGCGGGATGATTTCGAAAATTTACCCCGCTGACCTCTTGCAATCTGCCGCAAGCCATGTTACGCTAGCGGCCATGAGCATAACAAACGCGTCCCCCGTCCCGTTCGTTGAGGTCATGCCCTGTATGTGCATGTGTATGCATGGCCTTGGCCGATTCCCAGGACGCGTGACGCCGGAGCGGTTTTAGAACACCGCCGCGTAACCCGCAAGCCCTACGAGCTGACCGTCCTGGTTAGCTCGTTTTGTTTACGCCGGTGGTCAGCAGTCAGGAGAGCGCAGTGAATATCATCATCCGCCGTGACTTGCAAGCCGCAATCTTCCGCCACTTGGAAGCGGCCTATCCTAACGAAGGCGGCGGCTTCCTGCTGGGACGACAAGATGGTGACACGGTTGAGATTGTGGAGGTGACAGCCGTCGCTAACGTATTCGCGCCGGAAGAGCAGCATCACCGCTACGCCATGACGCCCGCCGACTGGGCGCGCCTAGAGGACGAAGCCGACGCGCGTGGGCTGGCGCTGGTGGGCTACTACCACAGCCACCCGGACTCGCCGGCAGTCCCGTCGGCGTTCGACCGCGACCATGCCCTGCCCCATTTCAGCTACCTCATCGCCGAGGTGACGAACGGTCAGCAGGCCGGGATGCGCGCCTGGCGGCTGCGGCCCGACCGCACCCAGTTTGACGAGGAGCCGCTGACGGTGGCCTAGCCGTTAGCCCTCAGCGCTCAGCGGCCGTCCAGGCGACGGCGGCTGACCGCCGGCGGCTAGCAGCCGGGTTGTGGGGAACGACGATCGTAGTTGAGGATAAGCACAAGCAAAATTTAGGAGCAGCCCTTCATGGCAAACACGAACGGACACCAACGCGAACTGCACTTTAACACCCTGGCGCTGCACGCGGGCTACCGCCCGGACCCGACCACGGGCGCGCGGGCAGTGCCCATCTACCAGACGACGTCCTACCAGTTCCGCGACACCGCTCACGCGGCGGCGCTGTTCGCCCTGCAAGAGCCGGGCAACATCTACACCCGCATCATGAACCCGACCAACGACGTGTTCGAGCAGCGGCTGGCGGCGCTGGAAGGCGGCGCGGCGGCGCTGGCGACGGCTTCCGGGCAGTTCGCGCAGCTGCTGGCGGTCACGTCGCTGGCCAACGCCGGCGATGAGATCATCGCCTCCTCGGCGCTGTACGGCGGCACTTACACCCAGTTCTCGCAGAGCTTCCGCCGGCTGGGCATCAAAGCGCACTTCGTCGAGAATGCCGATCCGGCGCGGATCGAGGCGCTCATCAACGACCGGACGCGGCTGGTCTATCTGGAGACCATCGGCAACCCCAAGCTGGAGATCCCGGATTTTGAGGCGGTGGCGGCGGTGGCCCACGCTCACGGCCTGCCGGTGGTAGTGGACAACACCTTCGCCACGCCCTACCTGTGGCGGGCGTTCGACCACGGCGTGGACATCGTGCTGCACTCGACCACCAAGTGGATCGGCGGGCACGGCCTGAGCATCGGCGGCGCGATCGTCGACAGCGGCCGGTTCGACTGGAAAGCCGCTGGCCGGCATCCCAATCTGCTGGAGCCGGAGCCGGCCTATCACGGCGCGGTGCTGGCCGACCTGGTCGGCAATCTGGCCTTCATCATCCGAGCGCGGGTGGTCGGTCTGCGCGACCTGGGCGGCTGCCAAGCGCCGTTCAACAGCTTCCTGAACCTGATCGGCTTAGAGACGCTAGCGCTGCGGATGCAGCGGCACGTGGACAACGCGCTGGCCGTGGCCCAGTTCCTGAAGGATCACCCGGCGGTGGCTTGGGTGAATTATCCTGGCCTGCCCGACCATCCCAGCTACGCGCGGGCGCAGAAGTACCTGCCGAAGGGCGCTGGTGCAGTCATCGGCTTCGGCATCAAAGGCGGCAAACAGGCGGGACGCGCATTCATCGACGCCCTGAAGCTGTTCTCGCATCTAGCCAACGTGGGCGACGCCCGTTCGCTGGCCATCCACCCGGCCACCACCACCCACCAGCAGCTCAGCGCCGAGGAGCAGCTCACGACCGGCGTCACCGACGACTACGTGCGGCTGTCGATCGGCATTGAGGATATCAACGACATCCTGTACGACCTCGACCAGGCGCTGACGGTGGCGCAGGGCGTCACCGTGCACCCGGTGGGGTGAAAGTCATCGGCCGCAGCCCGCTGGCACAATCCGCCGGGGCTGCGGCCTATCCAACGCCAGGAGGCGCGCTATGCTGGCTGTGCACAACAATAGGACGACACCCATACGCCAGGCTCATCCCAGCCTCTACCGCCGGCATCAGCCGGGTTCGGTTGGCATCGTCCGGCGGCAGTACGCGCACTTCGAGATGCCGCTGCACCTGCGGGGCGGCGGGCGGTTGGAGCGTTTCACGCTGGCCTACGAGACCTACGGCCGGCTGAACGCCGATCGCTCCAACGCCATCCTCATCTGTCATGCGCTGTCCGGCGACGCCCATGTGGCCGGGTATCACACGGCTGACCCAAACGAGAAGCCGGGCTGGTGGGATGACGCGGTTGGTCCAGGCAAGATGTTCGACACCAACCGCTTTTGCGTCATCTGCTCGAATGTGATTGGCGGCTGCCAGGGCAGCACCGGGCCGTCGTCGCTGGCGCCTGATGGACGGCGCTATGGGCTGCGCTTCCCGTTCGTGACGGTGCAGGACATGGTGGCGGCGCAGCGCCACTTGTTGGACTACCTGGGGATTGAGCGGCTGTTCGCGGTCGGCGGCGGCAGCATGGGCGGGATGCAGGCGCTCCAGTGGGCCATTGACTACCCGGAGCGCGTCGGCGCCTGCCTGTTCATCGCCAGCACGCCGCGCTCGTCAGCCCAGAACATCGCCTTCAACGAGATCGGCCGCCAGGCGATCTATGCCGACCCGAACTGGAACGGCGGCGACTACTACGACGGCCCGCGCCCAGAGCGCGGCCTGGCGGTGGCGCGCATGGTCGGCCACGTGACGTACATGAGCGAGACGTCGCTGGAGCAGAAGTTCGGGCGGCGGGCGCAGCATGGTCGTTTGAAGTACAACTTCGACGTGGATTTCGCCGTCGAAAGCTATCTCAAGCACCAGGGGCAGAAGTTCGTCGAACGCTTCGACGCCAACAGCTACCTGTACATCACCAAGGCGCTCGATTACTATGACGCCGCCGACGGCTACGGCTCGCTGGCGGCGGCGGTGGCGCGGACGCGGTCGCCGTTCCTGGTGGTCAGCATCTCCAGCGACTGGCTGTACACCGAGGCTCAGGCACGGGAGCTGGTGCACGCTTTGGAGGCACAAAAGCGCGAAGTCGAACATCATCACGTGGAGGCGTCATTTGGCCACGACTCGTTTTTAGTCGAGGTTGAGACGATGACGCACATCGTCGGCGGCTATCTCGACCGGCTGTGGGCGCGGCAGGCGGCCGTCTGATCGCCGCCTACATGCCGAGGTTGTGCCGGCGCATAAGTTCAGGTAGAAACGGCGCGTCGAATCGGGGACAAAGCCCCCGCGCTCAGGCCTTTCGATTGAGAGTAGTTCCATCTGCATGTGAGGAGTGACACCCTTGGTCAGCATCAAAATTCCGACCCCGCTGCGGCCGTATACTGGCAACCAGGCGCAGGTGGAGGTGAGCGGCGATACCATCGGCGCGGCGCTCGACGATCTGGTACGGCAGTACCCTGAACTGCGGGCGCATTTGTTCGATGGCGATAAACTGCGCAATTTCGTCAACGTGTTCTTGGGCGAGGAAGATGTGCGCTTCCTCGATGGCCTGGCGACGCCGCTGGAGCCCGGCGACAGCCTGCGCATCATCCCCAGCATCGCCGGCGGGCGCGGCGCCAGCCACTCCGACCTGGCATCAGGCTGAAGCTGTGAGTTCAAACAGGAGCGATAGGTCATTATGGCAGCCGAGACTTTGCGTCAAGTAGACCAGACGGCACTCAAGACCGGACAGGCAGCGACCATCATTTTGCTGGTGCTGGCGTTCGTGCTGGACGCCTGGCCGCTGGTGGCGCTGGTGGCCATCGCGCAGCTTTTAGGGGCAGCGGACGCGCCGTTCGCGCCCTATCGGCTGCTGTACCAGCGGGTCGTCAAACCCAGCGGCCTGGTCAAGCCGCGCGTCATCCCGGACAACCCGGAGCCGCACCGCTTCGCTCTGCTGGTCGGCGGGCTGTTCAACGCCGCCGCCGCCGTGCTCCTGCTGGCGGGCATTCCCGTTCCAGCGTGGGTCCTAGTATGGGTGGTGATCGCCCTGGCCAACCTGAACTTCTGGCTGAACTTCTGCTTGGGCTGCTGGATGTACTACCAGCTCAACCGGCTGGGCGTGCCGGGTTTCAGCCGCGCGCCGGTGAAATGACGGCCGGGCAGGTTTTTCGAATGAACATGGGTATTGGAATGCTGCCGCGGTGATCGAGGTGGAGAGACTATGGTTGAACGGCTGCTGCTGGTCATCGTCCTATTCGTCTTCGGCCTGGCGGCCTACTGCTTAGTGCGGCGCTGCCATTTACGCCGAGCGGCGGCCAGCGCCCTGGCTGACCCAATCCTGAACGGTTTCCGACCGGGCACGCCGGCGGTGGTCTACTTCACCACGCCGGGCTGTGTGCCCTGCCGCACGCAGCAGCAGCCGGCGCTGGCGCGCCTGCAGTCCGAGCTGGGCGACCAGATCCAGGTGATCCAGGTAGACGCCTCTCAAGACCCGGACGCCGCCCGGCGATGGGGCGTGTTCACCGCGCCGACCACCTTCATCCTGGACGGGCGCGGCCAGCCGCGCGACGTCAATCACGGCGTGGCCGATGTGCCCAAACTGCGCCGGCAGATCGAAGCGACAGCTTTGTGATGGATCACACTTTGTCATCGAGGAGCAGCATGTTACCGGTAGTCGAATCTACGGCGGAACTTTCCAACGAAGAAATCCGGCGTTACAGCCGCCATCTCATCATGCCGGAGGTGGGCATCGAAGGCCAGCGTCGGTTGAAGGCATCGTCGGTGCTGCTGATCGGCACCGGCGGCCTGGGCAGCCCGCTGGCGCTGTACCTAGCGGCTGCCGGCATCGGCCGCATCGGGCTGGTGGACTATGACGTGGTCGACGAGTCCAATCTGCAGCGCCAGGTGATCCACGGCCAGGCCAGCGTGGGCGCGCTGAAGGTGGACAGCGCTGAGCGCCGGCTGAAGGATCTGAACCCATTCGTGCAGATCGAGAAGCACAACGTGCCGCTGACCTCGGCCAACGCGCTGGAGCTGTTCGCCCCATACGATGTCATCATCGACGGGACGGACAATTTCCCCACGCGCTATCTGGTTAACGACGCCTGCGTCAAGCTGGGCAAGCCCAACGTCTACGGCAGCATCTTCCGCTTTGAAGGACAGCTCAGCGTGTTCTACGCCAAAGAGGGGCCGTGCTACCGCTGCATGTTCCCCACGCCGCCGCCGCCCGGCCTCGTGCCAAGCTGCGCCGAAGGCGGGGTGTTGGGCATCCTACCGGGGACGATCGGCACGATGCAAGCGACCGAGGCCCTCAAGCTCATCCTCGGCATCGGCCAGCCGATGATCGGGCGGATGCTGCTGTACGACGCGCTGGAGATGAGCTTCACCACGCTGAAGGTGCGCAAAAACCCGAACTGCCCGGTGTGCAGCGTGCCGGCGGAACAGGTCGAACTGATCGACTACGAGCAGTTCTGCGGAATGCCCGCCCATGACCGCAGCCTGTACCGCACGGGCGACGCCGGCGCGCCGGTGGACGAGATCAGCGTGCGCGACCTGAAAGCGCGGCTGGACGCCGGTGAGGACCTGCTCATCCTGGACGTGCGCGACCCGCACGAGTGGGCGATCGTCGCGTTGGAGGGCACGCTGCGCATCCCCAAAGGCGACATCCTGGCGGCCAAGAACGCGCTGCTGGCCGGACGCAAACTGCGCCATGAGACCGTCCTGGCGCAGATCCCGGACGACCGCGAGCTGATCGTCCACTGCCGATCGGGCGTGCGCAGCGCCGATGTGATCCGCTGCCTGCGCGAGGCCGGCTACCGCAACCCGATGCTCAACGTCAAAGGCGGCATCCTGGCCTGGGCCGACGAGGTTGACCCCAGCCTGCCCAAGTACTGAAAACGTGGTTTTCGGCGAAGGTGGTGGCCGCCTCTGCTCACCCGCGTGGTTCGGCGGCTTCTGGCTGGAGGTTCCCCTCGGCGGCGGGCAGCCAGACGCGGCACAATGTGCCCGCGCCGACGGCGCTCTCCAGCATGATCGTGCCCTCGTGCTGTTCGACGATCTTGCGTGCGATGGTCAGGCCCAGGCCAGCGCCGCCCTTGTCAATCGGGCGGGTGTTGTCGGCGCGGTAGAAGCGCTCGAACACGTGCGGCAGGTCCTGCGGCGCGATGCCGATGCCGTTATCGCGCACAGTGAGTTCGACTTGAGAGCCCACGCGGCACAGAGTGACCGCGATCTGCCCGCCGTTCGGCGTGTAGTTGATGGCGTTGGTGAGCAGATGTTGGACGGCGCGCGTCAGGTAGCGGGCGTCGGCGTGGACGTAAATTTGCGGGTCGTCGCTGAAGAATGTCAGGTTGTGCAGCTTGAGGGCTGCCGCCGGTTGATTCTGGGCCACTAGATGGTGGATGAGCGTGTGCAGGTTCACGCGTTGGAAGTGGAACGCCGCCCCTTCAAAATCCAGCTCGGTCATGTCGACGAAGTCCTGCAGGACTTGTGCCATGTGGGCGGTCTGCGCTTCCAGCAGCTGCATCTGGCGTTCGATCTTGGCCAGTTCCTCAGCCGGCAGCCGGCGGCGGATGAGATATAGGCTGGTGTTCATCACCGACAGCGGCGTGCGCAGGTCGTGCGAGGTATCGCTGATGAACCGGCGCAGCGCCTCAACTTGCGTGCGCTGAGCGGCCAGTTCCAGGCGCTGGCTTTCGAACACTGACCGCTGCGAGACGTCGCGCAGAGTGAGCATGATGGCTTTGCCCTGCCGCCAGGGGATGAGCGTGACGGTGATGTCCATCAGGCATTCGCTGCCGTCAGCGCGGAGAATAGACTGTTTTTCCAGCACTGCGCCGTGAAACTGCATCTCCAGCGTATCTTCTTCGGCCTCAGACGGGAACAGCACCTGAAGCGGTTGGCCAATGAGCGCCTGCGGCTCGTAGCCCAGCACCCGCTTGGCCGCCTGATTGACGCTCAGAATTTGGCGGTTAGCGCCCCCCAGGATGATGATGACGTCGAGCGACTCGTCGAAGATGGCGCGGAACTTCTCATCGGACTCGCGTTGAGCGGCCTCAGCCTGTTTGCGGATGCGAATATCGCGCACGATGCTCTGGATGGCGACCGGCTGGCCGTGCCGGTTGCGGATGGCGGCGGCGTTGACTTCCACCGGGATGCGCTGGCCGTCGGCGCGCACAAACGTGCGTTCATAGGGCGCGATCTCGCCGGCCAGCAGCGCCGCCCGCACTTCTCGATTGGATGCTCGTTCCTCCGGCGGGATGAGGTCGTCAATGCTCAGCCGCAGCAGATCGTCCACATCACAGCCTAACAGGTCGGCGGCGCGCTGGTTGACGGCGATGATCTGCTCTTCCAGGGTGAGCAGAAAGATGGCGTCGGTGGCCTGCTCAAACAGGGCGCGGTAGCGGGCGGCGCTGTCTTCAAGCTGGCGCGTCTGCGTCTGAAAGGCCTGCTGGTCGTGCTGCCGATGATAGGCCGCCGCCACCGCCAGGATGCCGGTGAAGAAATAGGAGATGATCAACAAGACGGCCTGCGTCGGCAGGAAGCCCGGCAGCAAGATCGTGATCGCCACGATGCCAAGCTGCGTGCCGATCGCCAGCGCCAGCGTCTGCCGCCAGTCGAACAATTGGGCGTATAGGAAAATCAGGATGATCAATCCGATGAACACGATCGGGTCGCGCCGGATGCCCGTGTACAGCAGGATGACGAGGGTCATGAGCAGGATCATGAACAGGATGGCCAGCCGGTAGTGACGGGTGCGGCTGATCCAATAACTGGCCGCCGTACACACGGTTACAACTAGCGCCAACTGGTAGCCGAAGACATCCTGGACGGCGTAATGAAGCACCGTCGAAACCGAAAAAGAGACCGATCCCACCAGCAGCAGCGTGGACGCCAGCCGCGCTTGGCGCCGCTGATCCTTGTTCTGAATCGCGGGCGCAGGCTCAGTGAGTTTATCCCAGAGGGCGATAGATCGTCTTGATAGGCGGGCCATACGCTGACGTTAAACGCTATCCTCAAGATATACGGATCATATTTTATATGATAGGCGCAGTTGTTCCAGCTTGACCCTTCTCGCCGTCTTAATAAGGCATAAAGATGACATCAACAAAGTAAATGTTAGGTTGGAAGCAAGCGCTGTCGGCGCGCTCTGTACCTGACCCGTTTCTACAAAAGTTGGCTGGCGACTAGGGACTCTTGCGCCCAGGGGCGAGATTATAATGGCTGTCTGCATATCCGGTCAAACACTGTAATCGTCTAGATTGGCGAGTAGACTACGGGCCAGGCATGCGCTTGACAATGGAACATGCGTCCCATATGCTGGAACGCACATACGACCGCTCTGAGCAGGATGAGTATGGACTGCGCCAGCGCATCGCAGTCTAGTGCGCTGTCAGGCCGTTAGCACGAATCAGGACGTAGCATGACCGAAACGTTCGAAAATCACGGGCAGCGTCCAGCCGAAGCCGACTCCCGGTCTGACACCCCGCCGGCGCGGCCGCTCATCCCGCTGCCCAACTACACGCTGTCCACCGTGTGTCCAGGCTGCGGCGCGCCCACATTCCGGCTGGCATGCAAGGTACGCTGTCCACGCTGCAGCTTCGTCTGGGACTGCTCCGAGCTGTGAAGCTCAACGTCCACCGGGGCCAATGCGCTCCAGGTCGGCCAGCACCTCGCCAGCGAAACGGCACAGCAGGCTGAGCAGCGCCAGATCCATATCCGAGAACGGCTCGTCCCCTGGCTGGTTGAGCGCCTCGATCAGCCCAAACACCCGGCGGTCGCCGATCAATGGCGCAGCGCAGATCGACTGAGTGCGGAAGGTGAACTGTTCGTCTATCAGGTGTGAGAAGCGCGGGTCGCGGCGCACGTCGCGCACCAGCGCCGGCTCGCCGTGCTTCACCACCCAACCGGCCACGCCAGTATCGGCCGGGATGCGGTAGCCGACCAGGTTGGCGGCCAGCGTGCCTTTCACGATCACAAATGCCAGTTCGTTGGTCTCGTCATCCAGCAGCATCAACGAGCCGTCCGGAGCATTCAGTAAGTTCAGCGCCTTGGTCAGAATCTGTTCCATCAGCGGCATGAGTTCGGCGTCGCTGTGGATGCTGCGCGTTGCCTGCGTGAGATCGCTGAGGATCGAGACGAACTCGCGCAGGCGGCGGAGTTGATCGGTCAGATGCTCATTTTCAGCCTGCAGACGGGCATTCTCCCGCCGCATCACGGCTACAGGATTGGTCACCATCGCCGGATCTCCCGTAGAACTGCGATTGCGTTCATTGTAGCGGATTTTTGCCAGAGCGCGATGGGCAGGGCAAGCGTGCGCAGCTGCCCATTCGCACAAACGCCCGGCTTGCGTTAAAGTTGTGCGCCGAATGACAAACCACCACTGGAGTCCGTCCTATGGTCTGTTGTGCATGGCTCCCCGCGAAACGTTGGCTCACGCTGCCGCTGCTGGCGCTGCTGGCGGCTTGCAATCTGCTCGCCGCGCCCAATGCCGGCGAACAGACGGTGTTCAGCGGACCGCCGGCGGTGCGGCTGGCGTCGCCGCTGCCCAACGCCGTCTATATGGAAGGGGTGACGGTCAACATCCAGGCGCAGATCACCAACGCTGGTCCGGACATTGACCGGGTGGAGGTGGTCGTTGATGGGACGATCATCGCCGCGCTGCAGAACCCGAACGCGGCGGGCGCGCCGGCCTTCAGCATCGCCCAGACCTGGCCAGCCGTCGGGGCTGGCTCGCACAGCATCAGCGTGACGGCCTTCCGGGCTGATGGCTCCAGCAGCCTGCCGGCCACCGTCAGCATCACCGTGGTCAGCAGCGCCCAGATGCAGCCGACCAACACGCCCGCGCCCGCCGGTGGCCAGCCCACGCCCGCGCCGACCGACGCCCAGGGCAGCCAGGGCGCGCAGACCGCGCCGACCAACCCGCCGCCGCCGACTGAACCGCCGCCGCCCACGCTGACGCCCACGCCCAGCAAGCCGACGGCCACTTTTATCCAGGGCGTGAACGTGCGCGCCGGCCCCAGCACGCTGTTCAACCCGCCTATTGGCAGCTTCGCCGCCAACCAGACGACCGACATCCTGGCGCGCACGCCGGCGGGCGACTGGTACAAGGTGCGCTACTACAACGGCGAAGGCTGGGTGTTTGGCCAACTGCTGACCGTCTCCGGCGACCAATCGCAGATCCCCGTGGATCCCGGCCCGCCGCCGCCCACGCTGACGCCCACGCCGATCCCGGTCACGCCGACGCCTGTCACGACTGTCAATCTGGTCGCCGGCAACTTCCGCTTCGAGCCGGGGTCGCCGCAGTGCAATCAGACCTTCAACATCTTCCTGGACGTGGCCAACCTGGGCACTGGCCCAACCGCCAGCGGCGGCACGATCACCATCCAGGACTTCGCCGTGCGCGACGGCGCGCTCACTCAGACGACGACCGGCGTCTTCCCGGTCTTGCAGCCCGGCCAGACGTTCACCGCCGGCCCGATCCCGATCACCATCAGCACCTACGTCAACGAAGAACACCGGCTGGTGATGACCGTGAACGGCGACAATCTGATCCCGGAGACCGAGCGCGGCGATAACGTCAAGGAAGCCCGCTACACGCTGGGCAAAGGGAGCTGCCCATAACGTGGGATCATATCCGTGCCATGCAAGACTTGAAAGGCCGCCCGCATGCGTTCCACCAGAAGCTCGGCTGCCAGATCATCGGCGTGGTGTCGGATGTCAGCGGGCGCGACAAGCGGGATATTCTGATGGGAAAGCGTATCGAATGACCTGGCTGGTCTTGTTCGACATCGACGGCACGCTGCTGTGGCCCAAGGGCTGCGGGCGCGAGGCGATCCGCCTGGCGACCGAGGAGGTCTTCGGGGCGGCGGTGGACATCTCGCGGCACGCTTTTGGCGGCAAGACCGACTGGCAAACGCTGGTCGAACTGCTGGCGCAGCAGGGCGATTACGGCGAAGCGCAGGTTGGGGCGGCGCTGCCCGACTTCGAACGGGCGGCGGCGCGCCACCTCGCCCAGATCATCCACCGCTTCCCAGTCCAAGCTTGCCCCGGCGCTGTCGAGTTGGTACAGGCGCTGCAAGACCACCCTCACGCCCTGCCCGGCCTGCTGACCGGCAACATGCAGGCAACGTCGCCCATCAAGCTCCAGGCCGCCGGCTTCGACCCGGCCTGGTTCAAAGTCGGCGCGTATGGCAGCGAGGCCATGGATCGCAATCGGCTGCCGTTCCTGGCGCGGGCGCGGGCTGAGCAGCTCCTCGGCGTCCCGCTTCCGCCTGAACGGGTGATCGTCATCGGCGACACGCCGGCGGACGTGGCCTGTGCGCGGGCGCTGGGGGCGGTGGCGGTGGCGGTGCTGACCGGCTACGCCGACCGCGACGAACTGGAAGCCTGCGCGCCCGACTACTTGCTGGATGACCTGACCGGCTTCCTGGCGCGCGTGCCACTGGCCTGCTGAGCCGTCCTGGCCGCGGCATGCCTGGCCGCTCCAGAAGGGATGAACCCCGCATGAACCCCCGCGCCCTGCTGGAAGCGCACGGCATCTTCCCCAAGAAGAGCCTGGGACAGAATTTTCTGCACGATCCGAACGCCCTGGAGAAGATCATCGCCGCCGCCGATTTGACGCCTGACGAGCAGGCGCTGGAGATCGGCGCCGGCACCGGCCTGCTGACCGAACGGCTGGCGCGAGCAGTGCGCCGGGTGGTGGCGGTCGAGGTGGACACACGCCTGCGCCCCATCCTGGAAAAAGCGCTGGCCGGCTGTCCATCGGTCACTGTGCTGTACCAGGACATCTTGACGGTGGACGTGGCGGCGCTGTTCGCCCCAGAGCCCTACGTGGTGGTCGCCAACGTGCCCTACTACATCACCAGCGCCATCCTGCGCCACCTGCTGGAGAGTCGCCATCGTCCACGCCGGCTGGTGCTGACGGTGCAGCAGGAGGTGGCGGAGCGGCTGCTGGCCGGCCCCGGCGACATGAGCATCCTGGCTGTGAGCGCCCAGTTCTACGGCCAACCGCGCATCGTCGCCCGGCTGAACCGCGCCGTCTTCTGGCCGCGCCCTGACGTGGACAGCGCCGTGGTGCGGATTGACACCTACCCGACGCCGCCGGTGGACGTGCCCGATGAGGCGGCCTTCTTCCGGGTGGTGAAGGCCGGCTTTGGCCAGAAGCGCAAGCAGTTGAAGAACGCGCTGGCCGGTGGCCTGGGGCTGCCGCCGGCGGCGGCCGAGGCGCTGTTGGCGCAGGCCGGCATTGATCCGCAGCGCCGGGCGGAGACGCTGACGCTGGCCGAGTGGGCGGCGCTGGCGCGGGTGGCTTTTCCCGGCTGAGTGATCAGCCGCCGGGCGCGCAGTTCGCGTCCAGGTTGCGGTACAGCGCCGCCGCCGGCTGCTCCGCCAGCAGTTCCAGCCGGGGGCGCGGCTGACGGCGCAGCAGACGTTCGGCGGTGACGGGGTCGGTCAGCAGATACTGGGACTTCAGCGGCAGGGGCACTTCGTCCGCATCGACAAAGAATGACAGGCCGATGCCGCCGGGAATGCCGGTCAGCCGTTCGTCGTACAGCGGGATCGGCAGGATGAGCGTATTGCACCAGGCTGAGGCGGCATGTGGGTCGTAGCGGACTGCCTGGTGCGCAGCGGCGCGGAACTCGGTCAGCGCTGCCCGGTCGGCGGTGAGCGCTGGGCGCGCGGCGGCGGCGTAGTGGTCGAGGAAGGCCGGGAAGAAGACCAGATTGGACGCCAGCAGCGCCAGCGCGACCCGGTCGCGCCGGCACAAGACCAGCAGCAGGCCGGAGAGCAGCAGATGCGCGCCGGTCACACGGTAGTCGCCGCCTGTGCCGACGATGTACAGCGCTTGGCTGGCGGCCACGATGCCGCCCAGATTGAGCGCGTGAAAGGCAGCTTCATCGCGGATGCCGTCGGCAGCGCCGCGTCTCCGCCACAGGACGATGAGCGCGCCGGCGATGAGGACGAGCGTTTGCACCGTTTGCAGCCAGTCAAGGAGCGGCTTGCGCGGGTTGAAAAACGCCGCCAGATTGCCGCTGACATACGCCAGCAGATAGCGCACGCCGATGTCCGGCGAGATGGTGAAACTGCCGATCGTCTTATAGATCGAATTGTTGCCCGGCGCTCCCGTGATCATGCCGGCCAGCAGCACCACGCCCACCGCTAGGGTGCTTTGCAGCAGCGTCATGATCAGCCGTCCCCAACCGCGCCGGCGGCTGGCGAGGCCGAAATACGGCAGAAAGAGCAGCGCCCACGCCGGTCGGGTGATGGCGATGGCCAGCAGCCAGGCCAGCCCGCCCCGGTACAGCGCCGCCGGTAGCCGCCCACGCCGGGTGATCACCGCGTAGAACAGGATGGCCGTGCCGATGGCGAATGCCTGCTGGAGCGATTCCTGCATGTTGCTGAACAGGAACAGCAGCACCGGCCAGGAAGTCAGCGTGAAGCCGCCGGCCAGCAGCGCCCGCCTTGGCGGGAGGCGCAGCAGCAGGTAGAAGGTGAACAGCGCCACTGCCAGCGCCAGACCGTTGACGATGATGCCCGAATAGGGCTCCCAACCGACCAGCACCGCCGCCGCGCCGTAGAGCATCGGATACCACGGCCCAAAAGTATCGTAGTGCAGGAAGCTGGCCATCGGCGGCCATTCGTTTAAGCTGTAATAGCCGCCGTTGAAGCCGGCCGTCTTGAACGTCAGCACCTGATGCCAGTAGCCGACCTCATCATTGAAGTACGGTACGAATTGAGTGATGTTCGTCCTCAGGTGCAGCCGAGCCAGCGCCAGGGTGGCCGCCAGCGGCGCCAGCGCTATCAGCGCCGTCGTTAGGATTCGAACGATCGGGCGGGATACCGCCCCAGGCCGTGAATTGGGTGCGGAAGAAGCCATCGAGCATTGATCTCCTGATGGGCAGCCGTCTAGTCTCTTGTCAGTGTATGGCCAAAGCGGCCATCGCGCAGCTGAAAATCGAGACGGGCGCAACCGCGCCGTGAATCTGCCGTATACTTAGGAGAGATACCGGTTTGAGTGGAGATGGGGGCGTTATGCGCTTACGCCGACGGAATGTGTTGTGGCTGGCGATCATCGGCGCGTTGGTGGCGCTGGTGCTGGTGTCTGGCGCGGCTTCGACTGAGGTGGCGCTGGCGCTGATTGCTCTTTTCGGCGTGGCCGCTTTCGCCTCGCTGGTGGAGATCGATCCGCGCGCGCTCCAGGCCGGCCCAGGACTGTCCTCGCTGGCGCGGATGCGCATGAGCCCGCAGGCGCGCGAGGCCGCCGAACGCGCCCGCCGCCGCGAAGCCTACGCGCCGCCCGGGCTGACGCTGCTGGACGTGGGCTTGATCAGCCTGCACACCAGCGCCGAAGGGATGCTCATGCGCCGCTCACGCACGATCTCGCTCGATGACAACGGCGTGCGGCCGTATCTGACACTGCAAGTGGAGCCGCAGGCCGCCGACCGCCACGCGCTGGTGCGGTTCGAAATCCTGGACGCCAGCGGCCAGACGCAGTTCGTCCATGAGCTGAAAACCTACCTGCGCGACGGCGAGATGAACATCCTGGCCGATCATCATCTGCCGCTGGCCGGCAATGATCGGCTTGGCCACGGTGACTGGGATCTGCGGGTGTATGTGGATGGCGCGCTGCTGGGGGTGTTGGGCTTCACCGTCACGCCGTCGCTGGAGGCGCGGCGGCGGCAGATCGCCGGCGCGGCGGAACGGCTGGCGCAGGCTGGCGACAGCGACGATGCCCTGACGCTGGAAGAATTGATGCGGATGCAGAACCGCGAGGCGCGGCAGTGACCGCTGCAAGTTGAGCGCGACGTGGTGAGACGATCTTCCAATCGCTTGAGTTCAGAGATGATCGCCGGGCTGGTGTTGCTCGCCATCGGCCTGTCGGCGTTGGTCGCTGGTTTCTTCCCGGCGATCCTGCTGGTGCTGCTGGGCGTATACTTCCTGTGGCGGCAGTTTGAGACCGCCCCACGGGCGGCGAGCCGCGATGACGGGTACGCCGCCGACTACGACGATCACGACTATGCTGATCAGCGGCCGTCCGGCGCGGAGCAGGTGTACGCCCACGCGCTGCAAGCCGCCGAACGCGCCGGCCTAGACCCCTCCCAGGCGCCGGTGATCCCGGTAGACATCGGCGTCATGGCGTTCCGGGGCGACCAAACGCCCGGCGTCTTTCGCACCCGCCCCGTCCCGGACGACGTGGACTACATCCAGCCGTTCGTGCAGGTGCGCCTGCCAACCCGCGCCCGCGGCCGAATTAAGTTCGAAATCCTCGACAGCAACGGCCAGCGCTTATTCGTCCATGAAGACTTCTATCAGCTTGAGCGCGGGCGCAACCTGATCACACCGACCGCTCGCCTGCCGATTCACGACGCGCAGGCCATGCACCGTGACTGGCGGCTGCGGGTGACGGCGGACGGGCTGCCGCTGGCGGAGCACGCGTTCCGGTGGCAGGATACCGACCTGAGCGTGGTGCGCCGCCATTTGACAGAAGATGGCGAGATCAGCACTGAGCTGCGCACGGCGCTGGCGGAGAGCCGGTTGGGCGAGCTAAGTCTGGATGAGCTGCTGGCCGACCAGGAGACGCTGGACGCCGAGCGCCGCCGCCAGCGCTGAGCGCCTATGCGCGGACGTTGTTCAGGCAGGCTCGGATGACGCTCTTCACATCTTCCGGTTTGAAGGGTTTGTACAGCACAGCGTCTGCGCCGACACGCTCGATGAACGAGCGGTCGCGCACCCGCGCCCCGGCGCTGTAGAGGATGACCGGGATATGCCGAAGCTGTGGGTCCTGCTTGATGGTGAGGCAGATTTCGCCGCCGTTCATGCCGGGCAGCATATCATCTAGCAGCGCCACGTCGGGGCGGTGGCGGTGCACTATCGCCATCGCTTCTAACCCATCTGAGGCCGTCAGCACGCGATAACCCGCTCCTTCGAGCAGCATGTGCAGCATGTCAAGAAAGGGTACTTCGTCATCTACGACTAGGATCGTATGCATGCCAACCTCGTCTCTCACGGGTGAATCACGTGATGCCGAGTCAATCGGGCAGTCGCGGCATCATGAATTGTTCAAACCCGCTCTCTGACTCAGCTTAGCATCAGATTGATGCAGCAGAACCTTGAGAAGTCAGGCGCGCCGCACCGCGTCAGCTTCGCCCGATGTCGTTATGACCATTGGCGCAGCCCGATTGTGAGGCGCCCATCTTTCAGATAGATTCAAAGCCGGGCGCTGCGGCGGCAGCGAGCCGCTGACAGAAGCTGTGAAACACCACACTACTAGAGAGGAGACTGTTTATTTATGCAGAAGCGGCAGTTAGGCAACAGCGACCTGCTGATCACCCCCATCGGGTTTGGCGCTTGGGCGATCGGCGGCAGTTGGGAATACGGCTGGGGGGCGGTAGACGATGAGCAGTCCATTGCTGCCATTCACCGAGCGCTCGACCTGGGCATCAACTGGATTGATACGGCGGCGGTCTACGGCCTAGGCCACTCCGAAGAAGTGGTCGCGCGGGCGGTGAAAGGCCTGGCGGAGAAGCCCTACATCTTCACCAAGTGCGAGCTCGTCTGGGACGAGCAGGGCAACGTGTTTGGCCGGTTGAAGCGCGACTCGATCCGCAAGGAAGTCGAGGACAGCTTGCGGCGGCTGCAGGTCGAAGTGATTGACCTGTACCAGATTCACTGGCCAGACCCGGACGAAGACATCGAAGAGGGCTGGTCAACCCTGGTCGAACTGCAAAAAGAGGGCAAGGTGCGCCACATCGGCGTCTCGAACTTCGATGTGGCGCAGATGCGCCGGGCGCTGCAGATCGCGCCGATCACCTCGCTGCAGCCGCCGTACTCGGTGCTGCGGCGCGATATTGAGGCCGAAATCCTGCCATTTTGCCAGGCGAACAACATCGGCGTGATCGTTTACTCGCCGATGCAGTCCGGCCTGCTCACCGGGACGATGAGCCACGAGCGCCTGGCCAGCCTGCCGGAGGACGACTGGCGGCGGCGCGACGAGCAGTTTCAAGAGCCGCGGCTGTCGCGCAATTTGCGTGTGGCCGCCAAGCTGGTGGAGATCGGGCAGCGCCACGGCAAATCGGCGGCGGAGGTCGCCATCGCTTGGACGCTGCGCCTGCCCGCCGTCACCGGAGCCATCGTCGGCGCGCGCAAGCCGGAGCAGGTAGACGGTTTCATCGGCGCGATGGACTTTCGGCTGAATGAGACCGACATCGCCGAGATTGAGGCATTTCTGCGCTCAAACCCGTAGATGACGCCGACGGCCGGCAGCGTTCATTTCTTGAAACGGCTGCCGCCGCCGAAGACGCTGGCCATCAGCTTGAAACCGTGCTCCTTTAGCCGGTCTTCAAAATTAGGCCGGAAGCCGGTCGGCTCCAGCGCGCCGCCGCCGGCATGCGAGTAGCCTGAGCCGGTATACCCCGGCGTGCGATAGACGAACAGGTCCTGGAGGGTGATATTTTCGCCCTCCATACCCTGAATTTCGGTGATCTGCACGATCTTGCGCGTGCCATCCTTCAAGCGGCTTTGCTGGATGATCAGGTTGACCGCGCCGGCGATCTGCCGCCGGATAACGCCCACCGGCAGATCCATGCCGGCCATCAAACACAGCGTCTCCAGGCGCGCCATACAGTCGCGCGGGCTGTTGCTGTGGATGGTGGTCAGCGACCCATCATGGCCGGTGTTCATCGCCTGAAGCATATCGAGCGCTTCGCCACCGCGGCACTCGCCTACTACGATGCGGTCCGGCCGCATCCGCAGCGCGCCTCGCACCAGGTCGCGGATGGTCAACCGGCCGGCGACGCCGTCGCCGCCGGAGATGGGCGGAGCAGTCTCGAGGGTGACAACGTGCCGCTGGGTGAGCTGGAGCTCAGCGGCGTCCTCGATGGTGATGATGCGCTCATCTTCCGGGATGAACGAGCTGAGGACGTTGAGCAGCGTCGTCTTGCCAGAACCCGTGCCGCCGGAGACGACGACATTCAGCCGCGAGACGATACAGGCGCGCAGAAACTCGGCCACTTCGGGGGTGAACGAGCCGAATTTGATCAGATCGTCTACGGTCAGCGGTTTGCCGGGGAATTTGCGGATGGTGATGGTCGTGCCTTTGAGCGCCGACGGCGGCATGACGATATGCACGCGCGAGCCATCCGGCAGGCGGGCGTCCACCATCGGGTTGGCGCGGTTGAGGGTTCGCCCCAGCGGCCGCACGATGCGCTGCGCCGTCCACTGCACATGATCCTCGTCATCGAAGACGATCGGGCTTTCAGTCAGTTTGCCTTTTTGTTCAGCGAAGATCATGTCCGCGCCGACAACCATGATCTCGGAGATGGTTTTGTCCTGTACGAGCGGTTCGATCGCGCCGAAGCCGAGCAAATCGTCGAGCAGCGCCTTCTCCAGCTCGCGCAGTTCAGCCGGGGCGAGCTGGACGCCGGCCCGCTGCAGCAGGGCGTGCAGACGGCCGATGAGCAGCGCTTCTTTCTCCGCGTCGCCCCGC
The DNA here is from genome assembly GCA_937922795.1 of uncultured Anaerolineae bacterium. Taxonomy (GTDB): domain Bacteria; phylum Chloroflexota; class Anaerolineae; order Aggregatilineales; family Phototrophicaceae; genus CFX2. The sequence continues at coordinate 18,096 of CALAJK010000059.1, read as the reverse complement.
CGCCAATGATCGGCTTCGTCTGGGGACGCCAGCAGTTTAGGGCGCAGCTGCTTCCGCAGCACGCTGACTCGGAGGCTAGAGCGCCGTTTGGCAGGCGGTGTCAGGGAGGGTTCAACCGCTCCAGACGAGGCAGGTTCAGGCGTAGGCGGGACGGCGGACACCGACACAGTCTCCTCATCGTCCGGCAGAGGAGAGGCGCTCATCGGTGCAGCCGGGGTTTCAGCCGCGCGTTTAGCCTGGTCGTTGATTCGTCGTTGGATAAAAGACGCAGACATAACCCTCCGCTCTATGTTCTCAGTTGATCGATCACGCTCCTTTCAGTATAAATTAAGGGTGACTTGAGAGAACGTAAAATTTTGGCAACAAATTTGTGCTATCCACTGCCGCGTAAAAACTGATCGACGACGGCGCGGTTGGGCAAGGCCGGGATGGCCCCATACTGGGTGACCGTGAGCGCGCCGACGGCGTTGGCGAAACGCCCGATCTCGGCCAAGTGCGCCGGGTAGTCGTCGCCATGCTCCTGGATGCCGACCAGCAGCCCGGCGACGAAGCCATCGCCGGCGCCGGTAGTATCCACCGAGCGCACGCTGAAGCCAGGGGCGTCGTGCCGGCTGGAACGGGTGTAGAGGCTGGCGCCCTTGTGGCCGTAGGTGACGGCGATCACCTGCGTGCGGTCGCGCCACAGTCGGTATGCATCGCGGGATCCAGTGAGAAACTCCAGCTCATCCTCGCTGACTTTGACGATGTGGGCGTAGTCCAGACCAGACAGCATCCCAGCGCGGGCGGCCTCCGCGCTGGGCCACAGCGACAGGCGCAGGTTCGGGTCGTAGGACACGCGCCGCCCCGCCTCCAGCGCGGTCTTCACCGCGTGCAGCGTGGCCGACCGCGCCGGCTCGTCAATCAGCGTGATCGAGCCGAAGTGGAACACATCATGCCGGGCGATCACCTCTGTGGCGACGTCTTCCGGGCGCATGAGCATGTCGGCGCTGGGATGGCGGAAGAAGACGAAGCTGCGCTCGCCCTCGGCCGTCAGCGAGACGAAAGCCAGCATGGTGCGCGCTTGGGTTGAGAAGCGTAGGCCGGTCACATCCACGCCTTCCGCTTCCAGCACTGCCGCCAGGTGGCGACCGAAGGGATCATCGCCCACCTGCCCCAGAAAGGCGCTGGCATGTCCCAGCCGCGCCACCGCCACCGCCACGTTGGCTGGCGCGCCGCCCGGCGCTTTCTGGAAGCTGAAGGCTTCACCCACAGTGACGCCGTGCTGCTGGGCGACGAAATCAATTAGCAGTTCTCCAAAACAGGCGACGCTCATTTTTAGGCTCCAGTCTTCTACATGCGGTCAACCTGCCGCCTGTGGCAGGGCATAAACCAGCGTTTCAATCACCGACCGCAGCGCCGGTTCAAAGGCCGCCAGCTCGCCGGGCGCGGCCACGCCGCTGACGATGGCGTAAATCCCATCGCCCAGGTCTACCGCCAGCAGCACCGCCTGGCCGTCGGCGCTGGTCGCCTCGACCCGGCTCGCCGCTCGCGCGCCGATCGCCAGCTCAGTCGGCTCGCCGAACGTGGGCGCATCCAGCCCTTGGCGGATGGCGGTCACGAACGACTCGACTACCTGGCGCGGCGTCGCGTCGGCGCTGAGGCCTGGACGCGCCGCGATCGGCCCGGCGGTGATGCGCGCTTGAAACTGCCCCGGCCGCGGCTGAGTTGCGGTCAGCGCTTGCGGGCTGTTGGCCAGTTGAAGCTGAGTCGGCTCGCCCGCCACCACCCAACCAGACGGATACTGGAAACTCAATTGACCGTCAGGGGCGGTATAGACTCTTCCCAGCGGCGTGGGGGTGGCAGCAGGCGCAGGCGCAGCGGCGCAGGCGGCCAGCAGCAGGCCGGCGATGATCATCAGGAATGGTCTGCTTCTGCCCATCTGCGGTCTCCTCAACCTGCCCGCAGCGGCGGGCGCTCCAGCGCAGTTTAGACGGCCAGCCGCGCCAGCAGGGCGTGGCCGGCTTCGATGCCGGACAAGACCGCGCCTTCCACCCGCGGGCCGCCGAACGCATCGCCGGCGAAGACCAGCGGCGGCACGCCCGCCGGCAGCAGATAGCGCGCCGGGTAGGTGCTGGTGGGCAGAGCGTAGCGCCAGCGCTTGAGCTGCGCCTCGACGATGGCAGATCCGGGTTTCAAGCGCGCCGTCAGCTCCGCCCGAAGCGCGGCCAGCGCCTGATCGTCCGGCTGCTCCCACAGCTCGCGGCTGTAATCGGGGCCGGCGTGGACGGTGATGATGGCCGCATCCGGCGAGATGCCCTTGCGCCGGTTGTCGGCGATCCAGCTTATGGGCGCGTCGGGCCGCTGCAGCGCGCCGGGTTCGGGCAGGTCGACCTCGCCGTTGACCCAGAACAACCCAGCCACGCACGGTGCATAGCTGATGGCTTGGAGCGCCTCGCGGTCGCTCTCGGCCAGTTTTTCCAGCGATGCGCCCAGCAGCGCCAGCGACTGCGGCACAGGCGGCGTCAGCACCAGCGCTTTGGCGACATACATTTGGCAGTCGGAGTCCATCGCCTGCCACGTGCCGACGGCCGGCGTGAGCGAGATCAGTTTGACCTTGAGGCGGATGTCGGCATCCGGCTGGATCTTCTGCGCCAGGCGTTTAGTCAGGGCATTCATGCCGCCGCGGGCGGCGTAGCGCGGGTGGCCATCGGGCGGATCAGCCGCCAGCGAGCCGCTGCTGAAACCGCTGCTCCAAGTGTAAATCCAATCATCAGCCAGCCAGTCGTTCACCAGCGCCTGGAACTCCGGCGTCCGCACGGTGAAGAACTGCGCGCCGTGGTCAGCCTGCCCTGGCCCGATACGGCGGGTGGCCATACGCCCGCCGACGCTGTTCCCCTTGTCCACAATCACCAGCCGCAGCCCGCGCCCTCGCAGCGCCGCGGCGGCCATCAAGCCGGATAATCCCGCACCGACAATCAACACATCGCACGTCACGACATTAGGCACCAAAGAAAACTGCGTCCTCTCCCGCCTCAGCCGGGGATCAGCCGGCGACGTCCACCGCCGCCAGCACCAACACGTCGCCCCAAACCAGATCAGCGCCTGTCCCGTCTTCGATGACCGGCAGTCGCTCGACCGTCCGCCAGTCATACACCACCCACTCTAGATGATAATACCCCGGCGGGGCGTCCAGCGGAATACCCAGGCACGGCGCCGGCGTCAGCACAGCGCCGGCGTCCGCCGCTCCCAGCCCGCCATCCCACTGGGCGATCATGTGCGCGCCGGTCAGATCAACCAGATGCAGGCCGGCGGAGTAGCGGCCGTCGAGCGCAGCCAGCGCTTCCAGCCGCAGATGGACGCATACGGTCTCGCCGGGGCGCGTTGTCAACTGCTCCGCCGCGCCCGGCCCGCCCGCAAAGCGCAGGTGATCGCCGAAGCGAAAGCGCAGATCGCCCGGCCGGCCGCAGTCAAAACGGTAGAAGATCAGGTTGGCCAGCGCCGCCCGGTAGCCAGGGGCGCGCGTCCGGTCGAGTTCGGCGGCGATATGCCAGGTCTTGGCGGTGTTCACCGGCAGGATAGCCCAGACCGACGGCGCGCCGTCCAGCAGATGGACGCGGGCGCGGGCTTCGGCGGCGGTGTGCAACCGCCACGACAAATCCAGGGCGATGCCGCGGCGCAGGCCGCGCTGGCGGTCGTAGTAGGCGGCCGGGCTGTACGGTGCCAGGTCGGTGATGGCCGGCTCCAGCGGCTCGCGGGCGGCGATCACCGCCTGGATCGCCTCGTCCCAGGGCGGTTTGCCCGGCCAGATGCCCGCGTAAGCCTGCACGTTGAGGATGACCAGCGCCGCCAGCAGCGCCGCTGCCGCCGCCGTCCCCAGCGCGGGCGGGACGGCCAGCCCCAACCAGCGCAGCGGCGCGAAGTCCAGCCAGCGCAGCCCACAGGCGGCCAGCAGCGCCCCGGCCGGCAGGCTGGCTAGGACGTAGCGCACCTGAAACGCCGGTCTCAGCCAGGCATTGGTCGCCAGCAGCAGCGCCGCTGGCAGCAGCAGCCACAGCCCCAGCAGCAGCGCCGCCGGCCAGTCCCAGCGCAGCCGCGGCAGGCCGCTGCCCAGCGCGAACGGCAGCAGCAGCAGGCCGCCCCACCCGCCCGTCGTCACCAGCGCCAGCGCCGCCAGCGTCCCCCAGTCGGTCGCCACCGGCGCGGCCAACGGCCCGCCGGGGTTGGCGCGTAGCTGCTCAAGCGCCGCCGGCAGCCACGGCAGCGCCAGCGCCGCCGCCAGCAGATACGGGATAGGCGCGCCGCGCCCAGCCGGGCGCGCCCGCCGCCAGCGCCGGGTTAGGCTGTGATGCAGCGCCAATGCCAGCGCGACCAGCAGGCCAGCATAGTGAGTGTAGAACAGGCCGGCCAGCAGCCCGCCGTAGGCCAGCGCCCGCCGCCAGTTCGGGCGCGCCCGCCAGCGCAGGTACGCCCCGGCGGCCAGCGTCGCCAGCGCCAGCAGCAGGCTGTACATGCGGGCTTCGCGGGCATAGTAGACGAAGAAGCCGGAAGCGCCCAGCAGCAGCATGGCGGCCAGGCCGGCGCGCCGGTCGAACAGCCGCGCGCCGGCAGCGCCAGCGGCGGCCAGCCCGGTCAGCGCAAACCATGCCGAAGGGAGCCGCAGCGCCAGCGGCGAGTCGCCGGCGACCAGCGTCCAGCCGTCCAGCAGCAGGAAGTACAGCGGCGGGTGCACATCCGCCCGCACCCGCGCCAGCGTGTCCGCCAGGTAGGGCGAACGCACCGCCCACGCGCTCCACGCCTCGTCATCCCACAAGGAGTCGGCGAGCAGGCCGCCGGCAACGTAGCCGAAGGCGGCCAGCAGGATCAGGGCGGCGGCTAGCGTCCAATATCTGCCGGTAGGGGAAGCCGCCATGAATCAGGCTTCGTCATCCGCTTCCGGCTTGGGTTCGCCCTGCGGCGGGCGGTGGTACAGCCACCAGAAGGTTTCCGGGGGATACACCGGCGCTAACACGGGCGACCACAGAAACGGGGCCGGCTCGACATAGCGGCGCAGGCGGCCGTCCGCCTTGCGCACGCGGGCTTCCAGGCCGGCCTCGCGCGCTGCGTCGGCGGGCAGGACGGCCAGGATCTCCTGAATGATGGTGCGGCGCAGCGCCTCTGGCAGGTAAGCGTTGGCCGCCGAGCGCGGGCTGTCTTCGAACTCCTCGAAGTAAGCGTCCAGGTTCTTCAAGCGCGACTCGGCTTCCCGCGCCAGCTTGGCGGCGTAGTGCTGTGACCATTCAGCCCGCACCGAGTCGTGCCGTTCGCGGATTTTCCGCCAGCGCTCCCGCTGCGCGTCGGTCATCTGCGGGCTCAGCTCGGCCAGGCGGCGCAGCCGCAGCAGTAGCGCCCCCAGCGTCAGGCTCGGCATCTGGCCGCCGAGCTTGGTGTACAGTTCATCGTCGTAGACATAGGGCACGAGCGCCTCGGCCATCGCCTCCGCCTCGCGCAGATCGCGGTCAATGGTGTAATTCTGTTCGGCCATGCGCGTCCTTTCTACGCCTAAACGGCGCACGCGCCTCTGTTTTACCCTATTCCGGTGGAGAGCGCACTTCAGCCCGGCGCCTCGGCTGTCAGCAGCGGCGCTTCAAACTCAGCGGCCACGGTGTGGTGCGCCCATACGCCCGGCTCAACATATACGCCCAGGTCGCGCTCGACATCTATCGCCACCGGGTTGAGCGCGCCCGGCACCACATAAGCGCCAGTCTCCGGAAAGCGCATCTCTGTCCACTCTTCCCACTGGGCGACGCTGCCCGGTATGGTCATAGACTCCGGGCACACGCCCACGATGCGGCCACCAGCCCGGCAGTGCAGGCGCAGCCAGGGATCTAACGGCTCGCCGTCGGCGGTCGTCCAGGTGATATAGCGTTCCATCGGGATGAGCGGATAGCGCGCCTTGAAGTTCGGACGCAGGGGGGCTACCAGCGCCGTCAGCCCTTCGCGGGCGGCCAGCATACGCAGCGCCGCCACGCCGCTGCGGCTGGCTCCCTGGCCGGCGTAGTCCGGGGAGACAGTGATGGCTAGCGCCGCCAGCGCGGTCGGGGCACGGCCATCTTGGTAATCGGCCACGCCCCGCTGAATCAACCAGTCCCACCCCTGAGCCGACAAACTGGATACCTGGCCATCCCAGGCGAACGGGATGCCATTGCCCAGCACGGCCAGCCGGTCGTCCGCGTCGTACAGGCCGAACTGGAACTGAGGGAAGTACACATACAGCCGCGTCCAGTGCAGGGCGGCCACCGGATCGAACAGCATGAAGCGCGGCCAGCCCTGCTGGAGGATGCGTTCGATGACGGCATTGGGGATTTCGCGTTCGGCGAACGTCAAGCAGTGAAAGGGTTCAGCCCAGTTGTGCATACAGTTCCTCATACTGGTCGGCCACGTGCGTCCAGGTGTAGCGTCGCTCGATCAGCGCGCGCCCGTTGGCGGCCAGCCGCCGCGCCAGCGCCGGGTCGGCCAGCACGCGGGCTGCCGCCTCCGCCAGCGCCGGGCCGTCGGCGATGAGCGCATCGTGTTCGGGCGTCAGGGCGATGCCGTCAGCGCTGATGGGCGTCGCCACCACCGGGCAGCCCATCGCCAGCGCCTCCAGCACCTTGTTTTTGATGCCCGCCCCCAACCGCAGCGGGCTGACGAAAACGCCGGCGCGCGCCAGGTAAGGGCGCACATCCGGCACACGCCCGGTCACCAGGATCGCGTCGCCGGCCAGCGCCTGCAGCTCCGGCGGCGGCGCGTGGCCCACCAGCCACAACTGCGCCTGCGGCACGCGCGCCCGCACCGCCGGCAGGATGTCGGCGGCCAGGCGGCGGGCGGCATCTACATTCGGCGGATACTCATAGTTGCCCACGAACAGCAGCGCCGGCTGGCGCGGCTCCTGCCCCTGCCCGCCGCTGAAGGCGGCCAGGTCTACGCCGTTGGGGATGACGGCCAGCGGCAGCGCCGGGTTCAGCCGCCGCAGCTCATCCCGGTCGCGCTCCGAAACGACTACTACCCGGCGGTAGGGGCTGAACATCCACGACTCGTAATGCCGGGCGAACAGCCAGCGCAGCCCGGCGGCCAGGCGGGCCGCCCCGCGGGCGGCGGCCAGCGCGCGGCGCAGATACAAACTGTACGACTCGTAGGGCGTGATGAGTGCCGGACGGCCGCCCAACGCCCGCCAATATTCGTACACCTGCACGCCGCCGAACAGGTGTATAGCGTCATAGGCCTGTCCACGCACCTGCGCCTCGACCACCCGCCACATGGCCGGCGACCAGGCTTCCGCCGCCGACCGGGGCCAGCGCGCGCCGGGCAGCAGCGCCCGCCGCAGCAGGCTGGACGCGCGCCGGCACGGCGCAGCGATGATCTGAAATGCCCGAAAGAAGGGGCGCGCGGGCGTCCCTTCCCAGTCAATGTCGGCGTCGTCAGCCCGGTCGGCGAACGCCAGCAGATCGAGCGCATGGCCGCGCCCGGCCAGTTCTCGCGCCAGGTGGAACAGGATCAGCCGATCGCCTAGGTGCAGCGGGTACGGCGGACAGCGGGAGATGAACAGGATTCGGCGCATGATGCGTCTCAGCGGCGGCGCGCCTTCAGCGGCGCTTGACTTTGGCGATCTCGCCGTCATCCGTCAGGATGTAGCCCTCCCCGTCTTCGTCATCCATCTCCATCTCCAGGTCGAGCAGTTCGCCGCGCTTGCGTTTGGGCTTCTCGACCTCGTCAAAGTCGGCTGCTGGCGCGCCCTCGACGCCGGCTAGCGCCAGCGCCAGCGCCCGCTGCAAGTTGGCGGTGAGCATACCAGTACGGACGCCGGCCAGGTTCAACAATATTTCGATCAGCAGAAACGGCAGCAGCAGCCCGACGACGTTGATGGCGGTGATGCCCAGCGTGAAGCGCCCCAGCAAATAGCCCGCCCCGGCCAGCCCGCCCCGCCGGCTGGCCTGCCAGGCCGCCTGAAGGTCAAACGTTTCTAGCTCGGCCAGGCCATCCGGGCTGAACCAGGCGGCGTTCATGCGCCGGTCGAGCGTCGCCAGGATCGCCGCCGCCCGGTTCGTCAGGCGCAGGATGGGCAGGCCGATGATCAGGATGAGCAGCGACAGCCCCAACGAGTAACCGGCGACCAGGATGGAAAAATACAGCGTCCCCAGGATGAACTGGACGATCAGATACAGCAAATCGCGGTAGATGCGGGGATCACGCAGGGGGGAATAATGGCTCATCGCGGCCTCAGTTTCCGGCGGCTGTCACTGCCTGATAACCCTATTTACGCGCCAGCGTGGGCAAAGTTGCGCCTTCAGCGGCGGCCTGCCAGCGCCGTCTCGATCACCTGAGCGAAACGCGCCCCGCTTGACTCGGCTGAAAACAGCCGCTCGACGCGCGCCCGGCCGGCCGCGCCCATCTGCGCCCGCCGCGCCGGGTCGCGCAGCAGCGCCAGCACCGCCGCCGCCAAGCCGTCCGGGTCGCCCGGCGCCACCAGCAGGCCGGTCTCGCCGTGGACGACCGTCTCGGATGGGCCGCCGCGGTTGGTGCTGACCACCGGCCGGCCGCAGGCCATCGCCTCGACATTGACCATGCCGAAGCTCTCGAAGTGCGAGCTGCACACCACCACATCGGCGGCGGCGATGACGCGCTCGACATCGGCGCGGTAACCCAGGTAGAGCAGCCGGTCGCGCAGCAGCGGGTCGGTTCGGGCTGCTTCCAGGATGCCGCGCTTGTACACATCGTCGGCGCGGGTCTGGGTGTTCTCGCCGGCCACGATGAAGCGCGCCTCTGGCAGCGCCGCCGCGATCTGCCGCGCCATCGCCTGGAACACATCGTGCCCCTTCACGTCCTGGAAGCGGGCGATGAGCGCGACGACCGGGGCGGCTGGCTCTACGCCGATCTCCGCCCGCAGCGCGTTCCCATCCACGCCCGGATGGAAACGCGCGGTGTCCACGCCGGGATACAGGATTTCAATCCGGTCGGGCGGCATGAACGGCGGATCGCCCAAAAAGCCCTCCAGGATAGCCCGCGACTGCGCCAGGATGGCGGCGCAGCGGCGGAAGAAACCGCGCTGCCAGGGTTTGGGGCGGAACCACCAGCCCCAGCACGTCCACAGCGTTGGGACGCCGCACCGATCCGCCGCCGGCAGCGCCATCGGCAGCGTGTGATAGTCGCTGTGAACCAGGCGGATGTCCTGGTCGCGGATCAGCCGTTCGATGCGGCACGTGACCGGCAGCCGCGCCCAGACGGCCGGCACGAAATACACCGTCGCCCCACGGTACGGCAGGACGTGAACCGGCCAGCCGCGGGCTTCCCAGGCGGCGCTGAGCTGTCCGGCGCGGGGCGCCAGCAGGTGCGGGCGGTAGCGCGCCGGGTCGAGCGTATCCACCAGATTGAGCAGGGCGGTTTCGCCGCCGCCCAGATCGGTATAGCTGGAGGCAAACAGGATGGAGATAGACATGAGGCCTGCCGTCCCCACTTCACCCCGCCCCCTCGTCAACGCTTCAGTGAGGGGGCGGGAAGTGGGTCGAAGTACCAGCGGCCGTGGCGAACTGCGCCGTCAGTTTACGGCTGCGCCATGACCGCGCCCAACGTCACGCAGGCGTTGCAGGTGTTATTCGGGCGGATGATGGCGTAACCGGCCTGCGGGTCAGCGCCGTATTCGGTCGCATCCACGTTCCAGACGATGAACAGCCGCACGCGCCGCGAATTCTTAGCTAGCGTCAGCGCCTCGGCCAGCCAGATCGCCTGGTCTTGAGCGCGGGTGTTCGCCGCCCACGAGAAGGCCGCCGGCAGCGGGCCGTAGCCCTCAGGCGACAGGTAGCCGATCTCCGTGAAGCACAGCGGCTTGTTGGGGAAGATGGACAGATATGTGTTCACCATCGTCTGGTAGTAGCGCGAATAGTGATTGGGATTGCCGCGCGGGTCGCCGCTGGTGCGGGTGGGCGACAGCACGCCTTCGTTATAGTGGATACCAGTGCAGTCGAAGAACTGACCGGCTCCGGCCTGCGCCATCTGCTGCAGGAAGGGCGCATCGTCGCAGCCGTTGGCGGTGCAAGCGCCGCCGAAGAAACCGGTGGGGGCCGGCGCGCCGCTGATGACCAGCACGTTCGGGTTAGCCTGCTTGATGGCCTGGTAAGCCGCTGACAGCATCTGGGTGTAGGCCGCGCCGTTGATCTGCCCTGACGGCCATTCGCGGTCGATATTCTGCTCGTTCCACACCTCGATGGCATCCGGGCCAAGCGCCGCCACGCCGCGCAGGAAGTTGGCGAAGTTCTGGTAGTACTGCGACGGGTTGGCGCGCACCTGTTCCGGATTGCCGACCACGCTCAGCAGCACTTTGAAGCCGTTGCTGCGGGCGGCGTCAATCGCGCCCTGGGCGATGCTGGGCGGAGCGCTGCCATCCCAGCGAATCTGGCTCTTAGCCCAGGTCATGCCCGCGCCGCGCATCTGCGCCGGGTACGAGAAGCTGAAGACATGCCCGCCCAGTTCGAGCGCGCCTGTCCCCTGGCCGGGCGGCGGCGTTGGCACAACTCCGCCGGGCTGCTGCGTGGGCGGGGGCACTGTGCCGCCCGTCGGGATGATCAGCCGCTGGCCGGGGAAGATCAGGTTGACGTTGGCGATGTTGTTGCGCTGGGCGATGGCCTGCACAGTCGTGCCGAAGCGCCGGGCGATATTGCCCAGCGTATCGCCGCGCTGAACAGTATAAGTGGTTTCGCCGCCCGGCTGCTGGGTAGGCGGCGGCGGCACAGGGGTTCCGGAGCCGCCCGTCGTGCCGGGGATGATCAACCGCTGGCCAACGTAAATCAGGTTCACGTTGGGGATGCTGTTGCGCTGGGCGATAGCCGCCACCGACACCTGGTAGCGCAGCGCGATACGAAACAGATTCTCCCCGCGCTGGACGACGTGGACGATTTCATTCTGTGCCATCACCGTGCTCGCCAGCATCAACAGCAGCGCCAGCACGATGAGGGCCGCCATCAAACGACGCATAGGAACTCCTTTTCTGCCGCTAGGTAAACCGAATACGCATTGTATGAAAACAATTACACAAGAGTGTAGCACGATCTACAAAAACGCGCAGGCAGGCAAATTAACCGGTTGAACAGCAGCAGATCAGGAGACATCGGGCAAACTGCGGCGCAAACCCGGCGGGACAGCCCAACCCAAGCTGGCAGCGCCGGACAGATGCGAACTCCTGGCAGCATCGCTTGTCGAACCTTCGCGCTGCGGTCATAATTTCGGCAGCACACAGGGGGCAATCAGCGTGAATCTTGGACGGGCGTTCACCTATGCGTTCGATGATCCACAGGCGATGGAGAAGCTGGCCGTGGCCGCCGCGCTGGGCTTCGTGGGAGCGATCACGCTGCCGCTGCTGCTGGCCGGCCTGGCAGCCTATGCGCTGCTGCTCGGAGCGCTGGTGGAGCTGATCCGCAACCTGCACGACCGCAAGCCGTGGCCGCTGCCGCGCTGGAACGATCTGAACGCCAAGCTGCGGCAGGGCGGCGCTGTGCTGACGGCGCTGCTCGTCTACAACCTGCCCAATCTGCTGTTGGGGTGCTGCGCCGCGCTGACGTCCAGCTTTTGGGGCGACGGCGTGCTGGGCAACCTGCTGCTGGCCACCACGCTGTGCTGTGCGCTGCCGCTGCTGCTGGCCTACAACCTGCTCACCTGGCCTATGCTGGCGCTTGGGCTGGCGCGGTACGCCGACGAGGGCAACATCGTGGTCTTCTTCCAGTTCGGTGATCTGTTCGCCGCGCTGCGCCGCCGCCCCGGCCTGACGCTTCAGTGGCTGGCGGTCATGGTCGGCGTCAGCCTGTTCTTCGGCCTGGTGTTCGCCATCCCCTGCATCGGCTGGGTCGCCGCGCCGCCGCTGGCGCTGCCGGTCATCGGCTATCTGACGGCGCAGTATGCCGTCCAGATCGAAGGCTATCAACCCGGTAGGTAAGGCTCGACATAGTAATTGTCGCTGTCGCCCTCGGCGATCCATCCCTGGAGCGTGCCGTATTCCACCCGGAACCAGCTAAATCCGCCGGCACAGACCGGCCCCTCCCGCACCATGAACACGCCCCGCGCCGGGATCTGGCCGATAGCCGGATTGTTCGTGCCCGGCCCGCGCCGCACGTTCACCGGCCGGGGGTCGTCCGGTATCACCCAACCGCGCTCATGCAGGATCAGCCGGGTGCGCGGCGCGCCCGGACAGACAGGGGTCGGCGAGGGCGGCAGCGTGGGCAGCACATACGTGGGGGCTGGCGTCGTCGGCGCAGCCGCCGGTAGGGCGGCCGTCGGGGCTGCCGCGCCCGGTTCTGTTGAGGCGGGTAGAGTCGGTGTGGATACGCCGCAGGCCGCCAGCATCACCGCCGCCCACCCGACCACGATGAACCGCTCCATTTTGCCGTGCCCGACCCTTTACAGATTTGCCGCGTTCGCTGGTTACGGTAGCAGCAAATCCGCGCTTGCGCAACCACCCTCTGCCCGGATTTCACCCCCGGTCGCGTCTCCGCCCCGTTCAGCCGCCTGGCGATGCGCGCCACCAGCGGTCAACTAACAGCCCGGCGGCATGGTTTCAGCCGCCCCTCTGCGCTAAGATGGAAGGGATACAGAAGGTGGAGTGCGTCTATGAGTGCCTGTCTGAAAGTTGTTCGCTGGCTGTTGGTCTGGGCGCTGGCGGGGATTGTGCCCGCGCTGACGACTACGGCGCAGCCGGCTGCGCCGCCCAAGGCGCTGCTGCCGGAACGCCCGGTGCGCATATGGCTGCCGGGCGAGCCGATGACGTTCGTCTACACTGCCCGCGCCGCCCAGACGATCAGCCTATATGCTACCAGCCTGCCCGGCGGCCAAGCTGTGGATACCACGCTGCAGATCTTCGCCCCCGACGGCGAACCGCTGGCTTTCAACGATGATCTGGTGACTGGCAAGGGCGACGCCGGCATCGAAAACTTGAGGCTGCCCACGCTGGGCGATTACATCATCCGGCTGGATACGTTCACCCGCGGGCAGACGGGGAGGGTTGGGCTGCGGCTGGCGGTCGGGGAGGTGACAGCGTTCGTTCCCGTCCAGGAGTCCGCGATCATCCTGGGGACATCGCGCTTAGGGACGCTGGCCAACGCGCGACCGACAGTCTTTTTGTTCAACGCCGACACCAATGAGGTGATCACCGTCACTGCCCAGGCCACCCGGCCTACATCGCCAGAAGTTGACTTGGTGCTGCAGGTCTACAGTCCGGGTGGCCAGCCGCTGCCGAACGGCTATGATGACGACTCCGGCGCGGCGGTCGGCCTGGGCGAGCGCGACGCCGCCCTGCGCGGGCTGCGGCTTCCGGAGGCCGGAACCTATCGAATTGAAGTCTCATCGTGGTTTGGCCTCCCAGCGGAATTCCGCATCAGCGTACAGCCCGGCTAAATTCGATCTGACGCCTTTCATCACTTCAGCTTCAGGCTTCGGGCGTGGTCATCTCGGCCGGGGCGCGGCGGCGCAGCGGCAGCCCCAGACGCCTCAATGCCGGGTAGCCGTTCATGCCGTTCGCATGGTTCAAGTCACCGTTGGCGCGGCGCGAATGGCTTTCCGGATCGGTCAGCACGGGCAGCCGCACTGTGAACGTGCTGCCGACGCCGAGCGTGCTCTGCACATCAACCGAAGCGCCGTGCGCCTGGGCGATCCAGCGCACGATGGCCAATCCCAGCCCCGCGCCTCCCTGGCCTTCGGCGCGCGCACGCGAGCGCTCAGCCTGGTAGAAACGGTCGAAGATGTAAGGCAGATCTTCTGGGCTGATGCCGACGCCCGTATCGGCCACGGTCAGGACAGCCTGATCGTCAACTCGCCGCAGTCCTAGGCTGATCTGTCCCTTGTCCGGGGTGAATTGGATAGCGTTGTTGACCAGATTGAGCAAAAGCTGGCGCATTCGGTCGCTGTTGCCGTTGACGCGCACCGGTTCCAGATGGTCGAGTTTCAGTGTCAGGTCGCGGTCGCGGACGAGCACGCGCGCCTGTCGGAAAACGTCGGCGACCACCGTGTCCAGGTCCAGGGGTGACAGCTCCAGCGTCAGCGCGCCGGCGTCAGCGCGCGCCAGCACCAGCAGGTCGTTGACCATGCGCGACATGCGCTCAGTCTCGCTCTCAATCGCTTCCAGCGAGGCGGCGTCCATGCCGTAGCGCCGCGCCAGATCGAGGTTGCCGCGGATGGTGGTCAGCGGCGTGCGCAGCTCGTGCGAGACATCAGCCACGAACCGCTGCTGCACGCCGAAGAGATGTTCCAGCCGGTCCATCATCCGGTTGAACACCGAGGTCAGCCGCCCTAATTCGTCCTGCGGCCCGTTCCACGGCAGGCGTATGCGCAAATCCTGGGCGGTTGAGATGCTGTCCGCCGCCTGGATGATGCGCTCAATCGGGCGCAGCGCCTGGTTAGACAGCCACATGCCCAGGCCGAACGCGCCCACGACCGCCAGCCCGCCGCCCGCCAGCATCAGGATCGCCAGCTTCTCCATCGCCTCGTTGAGCGTCTCCAGCGAGGCCGCTACCTGCACACTCATCAGGGGCGTCTCCTGCCCCGGCACGCGAATTGGGCTGGTGAGGACTCGCAGCGGCGTGTTGTTGATCTGCACCACCGAAAACGACGCCGCCTCGAAGCCCAGCATACGCTTGTCCAGCGGGTCGCGGTAGCTGCCCAGGTTTTCAGAGGCGCTCGCCAGGCGCGGCCCCTTGTCGCCATCGAGCGCCCAGGCCTGCACCAGCACGCCGGACGCCCGGAAAATGTCCAGCTGCGGCAGGCGCACGCCGATGCGCGTTGGGCTGCCGAACTCGCGGATGATGAAGGCGCGGCTGTTGGTCAGCACCTGCTCGGCTGTCTCGCGCAGCGTGCTGTCAATCGTCTCCAGCCAGGTCGCACGGATGACCCCGAACGTGATCAGACCGGAGACGACGATGAACAGCGCTAGCAGTCCCGAAAACAGCAGCGCTAGCTTCTTGCGAATGGTCATTCTTCTTCACGCAAGACATAACCTACGCCGCGCACCGTGTGGATCAACCGCGGCAGGGAGTCGATTTCGGTCTTCTGACGCAGATAACGCACGTAGACCTCGATGATATTGCTCTCGCCGCCGAAGTCATATCCCCAGACGCGGTCGAAGATCACATCGCGCGTCAAGACCTGGCGCGGGTTGCGCATGAACAGCTCCAGCAGTTCATACTCTTTGGCGGTCAGGTCAATTGGGCGTTCGCCGCGGTAGGCGCGGTGCGTGCCGGTATCTAGCGACAGATCGGCGAAGCGCAGGATTTCGGGGCGCGAGACGGGCGTTGCGCGCCGAAATAGGGCGCGCACCCGCGCCATCAGCTCATCCACCGAAAACGGCTTCACCAGATAATCATCAGCGCCAGCGTCCAGGCCGGTCACTCGATCCTTGATGTCGTCTTTGGCGGTCAACATCAAGATCGGCACATCGCTGGCAGCGCGCAGGCGCTTGCACACTTCCAGCCCATCCAGGCCGGGCAGCATCCAGTCAAGGATGACCAAATCGGGCGGGTTGTCGCGGGCGATCATCAAACCGGTCTGGCCATCGCGGGCTACGCTGACGCGGTAGCCCTCATAGATCAGGCCGCGTTCGATAAACTGGGCGATGCGGGCTTCATCTTCGATCACCAGGACACGTTCAGAGGCCATGACTTTCTCACTTTCTGCGCCGCGCTCTGCGCACTAGACAGCATGAAAGGCAGGCGCCTATGGGCTGCCTGCGGCCAGACGGAGCGGCGCGGATCGGCATATTTCAGCTCGCTTTACAAGCTGAAGGTCATAATACACGCTCTTCGTTAAAATCACATGAGTGTACCCGGTAAGCGACCTGAAATCTGGCGGCTTCACCGGCCTGGCCCCCATTGAAAAGCATGAGCGCCGGGGGGTGTATCTAGAACCACCTGACGGCCGGTTTCCAGGCTGCGAAAAGCCAGCGCGCCGCCGGCGCCGGCTCGCCCGGCCAGGAAGCGGCCATCCGGCGACAGACTGGGATCAAGCAGGTAGCCGCCGTCCCCCACCGGCGTGATCGCGCCGCTGGTCATGTCCATTTCGACCACTGCCAGCGCGCGCGGACCGGGGCGCAGCGAGCCGAGCGCCAGCCGCACTCGCCCCGGACGGACTTCGCGCAGATCGAGGACATGTTCGGGGTATGGCAGCGCCGCCAGCGCCGTCAGCTGCGACAGGTTGCTGGGGTTGAGGATCACCAGCGTCTGAGGGGACTGCTCATCGGCGCTGCGGCTGCCGGCCAGGATGCGCCCATCATCGGCCAGCCAGATCGCCGGCTGATACGCACCCAGCTCCACCGTCTGGCCAGTGTTCAAGTCCAGTATTCGAGAAAGAGCCGCCGCGCCATCGGCGGAAGCCAGCAGGACATCGGTCGCGCGGGCGAACTGCGGCTGGCGGTAGGCTGTCCCAGCGGCGGCCAGCGCCGGCGCAGCATCGCCGCCGCGGGCGGACACCACCCACACGCTGCCATCCACCGTATAGGCCAGCCGCCGGCCGCCGGGGCTGTAGGCCAACTCGCCCACGCTGCCGCCGGCATCAGCCAGTGGGACCGGCGCCTGCGCCCCCGCCAGCGGTTGCCGCCACACCTGTCCGCCGCTGGCGAAGGCCAGCTCGCGTCCATCCGGCGAGACGGCGAAGGCGGCGACGGCCGCTGCCGCTTTGGAGACCGGCGCGGCGGGCGAGCCATCGGCCGGCAGCCGCCACACCTGGTCGTAGCCGCTGGCGTCGGCGGCCAGAAAGAAGCCATCTGCTGACAGCCGGACTCCCGATGCCCGCTCCAAAGGCGGCGCGCCCCAGGTATACGCCACGGCGTCGGCCACGGGCAGCGTCAATCCGTCGCCGGTGACCGGCGCGACGATCGCCAGCACGCCGCCGCGAAACGCCAGCATGAACTGGCCGCCTGGCGTCCAGCGCAGGCCGCTGGTATCCACTTCGGCCTGACCCAGATTATTCACCCGCGGCGAGTCCGGGCTTAAGCCCAGCAGCCGGCCAAAGCCGCTGTCTGGATCGCCCTCGCCCTTCTGCCGGCCGAACACCGCCAGCGTGCCGTCCGGTAACTGATAAGGCAGGCGGTAGACCCAGGTGTCGTCCAGCAGCACCGTCTGGCGGTTGCCTTCCGCCAGGTTCATGCGGATCAGCCCGCCGGTCTCTGGAGCCAGCGCCACTTCGGTGAGGCTGACCCACGCCAGACCCAGCGACGACGGGATGGCGCTGGTCAGGATGAGCGTCTCGCCCTCGCGGCGGTACAGCCACCAGATGTGATTGTCGGCCTCAGCCGCCAGGTAGCGGCCATCCGGCGACCAGATGAGCTGGCGAAATGCGCCCTCGGTCAGATCGGCGAACCGGCCGCCGCTGCTAAACCACACGCGCGCGCCGTAGGCGGTGGTGTAGGCCAGCGCATCGCCCGCCGGCGACCAGGCGACAGTATCGCCCTGACCGCGCACCTGCGGCAGGCCGGCGGTGCGCCCCTCGACCGCATACACCTGGCCCGTATCCATGCGTGCGAGGTTCAGCCCGTCCTCGGTGCGGTAGGCCAGCCACACGCCGTCCGGCGCGATGCCGAAGTCCACCACGAAAACATCGTCCGGCGTCACCGCCCGGATGCCCGACGCCCCCAGGCCATACTCCACGACCTGACCGGCGTTCGTCAGCACGTACAGCTCGGTCGGCAGGTTCAGCCCATCTTGGCCGCTGACCGGCAGCGCCGCCAGCAGCAGCGTCAGCGCCGCCCACTTCACCAGACGCATCATGCTCACCCTCGTCGCTGGTTTCCATCTGCTGCTGACCAGTATACACGAACCGCCAGCCCGCCGCGGCGGGGCGACCGAACGCCCGAACCACAACCTGGCCAGAAGCCGCCGCCTCATTTGGCGAGATCGTACAGCAAACGCCGCTGGTTTTTGTCGGAATCTCCCCATGAACAGCTTAATAATCTTCATATACTCAGGTCTCTATCACCGACTTTTGGTGAATTTGCTGTGCTCAGTTGCAAAGATAAGTTGAGCCGGTAAAATCAAAAGCATGAGCCAAAAACGAGAGAGTAAATACGTTCGCTTTGTCCGCCTTGCGTATCGCGTCGCCCAAGCGAGTGTGCCGCGCTACGCGCATCCCAAAAGC
>CALAJK010000058.1 GCA_937922795.1 uncultured Anaerolineae bacterium | reverse complement strand
CGTCATGAAACGCTTGTTTGGCGATGTCATTCGCTCGCGCTCATGGCGACTTCAGCGGCGCGAACCGATGCTCAAGGCGCTCGTCTACAACCTGCACCGTTAGGTGCTGCCTATCCTCGATCTATCTTTGCAACTGAGCATGTCAAAGCCGATTTTGAAGCGATTGCCCTGGCAGACCTTACAAATGGGTGGCGGCGGCCGCCGGCAGGAGTACAATCGAAGCTGACCCGCTGGAAGGAGCCGCCGCCTATGGAACTGACGCGCCGCCACGCCTGGGCGCTCACCCCGCCGCAGGCGATCGCGCTCCAGCGCCAGTTGGCTGCCGAGCTGGTCACCGACCGCCCGATCGACTTGGCGGCGGTGCGGCTGGTGGCTGGCGTGGACGTGAGCGTCAAAGCCGGCCTGTCGCGGGCGGCGGTGGTCGTGCTGACCTTCCCCGGCCTAGAGGTGGTGGAGACAGTCACCGCGGCGCTGCCGACTCCGTTTCCGTATATCCCCGGCCTGCTCAGCTTCCGCGAGGGGCCGGCGCTGGAGGTGGCGTTCGAGCGGCTCCAGCGCACGCCGGACGTCTTCATCTTCGACGGCATGGGCACGGCCCACCCGCGCCGCATCGGCATCGCCAGCCACCTGGGGCTGTGGCTGAACCGCCCGACCGTGGGCTGCGGCAAGACCTGGCTGTTCGGCCAGCACGCCCCGCCCGGCCCGGCGCGCGGCGCGTGGTCGCCGCTGGTGGACGCCGGGCAGGTCATCGGCGCGGCGCTGCGCACGCGAACGGGCGTCAAGCCGGTGTACGTCTCCCCTGGCCACCTGGCCGACCTGCCGACCGCCATCGAGCTGACGCTGCGCTGCGCGCCCCGCTACCGGCTGCCGGAGCCCATCCGCCGCGCCCACCAAGCCGCTGGCGAATTCTGATATAATTTGCACAGCGCCGCTTGCCAATTAAGGTCGCGAGCGCGGCGGGCTGCCCGCCGCCGTCTGCGAGCGAAGGATGACCACTTGGGAGGTTGATCGTGCGTCGAATGGTCGCCTTAGTTCTATGTGTGTGCTTGAGCGCGCCGGCGCTGCTGGCAGCCCAGGAGGTCCGTCCACCGGAGGCGACGCCCGACCCGCTGGCCCCGCCCCTCGACCTGGCAGCCCCGGACGAAGCCGCGCCGCTCCCGGCCGAACCGGTCCCGCCGGCCTCGCCGCTCCCGGCGGACGCGCTGCCTGTCCTGATCAATGCTCGCACCGACCTGGAACTGCTGGCCATCCAGTATCTGGGCAGCGACCGTCCGCTCGGCTGGAGCGGCAGCCTGGACATCAGCGATCCGCAGCTTCCGCTCTACATCCGGCTCGATCTAGAGCTGCTGGCCGGCGCGCTGCTCCAGCCCGACCAGCGCCCGTCCGGCTGGTTCGGGGCTGTGCCCAGCACGCCTTACGCCGTCGCCCGCGACATCCGCCACGATCTGGAGCTGCTGGCCGACGCGCTGGGCCAGCCCAACATTCGCCCCCTCGGCTGGACGGGCGACGATCCGCTGATGCGCTGCGATCGCCCGGTGCAGGCGCTGGTGCAGCTCCTGGAGCGCACCGGCGCGTTCACGCTGACCGCCGATCCCGCCCTGTCCAACTTCTGCCAGCAGGCCGCGCTTCAGGCCAGCCAGTTCGCGGAGACCGCGCTGCTCAACAGCCAGAACCCGGCGCGGGCCATCGTTGCCAACCCCAGCCAATCGGAGGTCTCCGCTGGCCAGCAGGTGAGCACCACCTTCGCCGTGGCGTTCCTGGATCGCTTCGGCTCGCAGCAGGTGGGCACGATCCCGTTGGGCGAGCCGGTGACGCCGGTGGCCCGCAGCTACCGCCAGTTTTCGCGGATGGTGCTGGTGCGCGGCGCTGGCTTTGAAGTGTTCGCCGACTATGGGACGATCGGCCTGAGCGCCGACGCGTTCGCGGCACTGCCGGATGTCGACAGCGTCGGCGCGAACCCGAGCTGCGCCGCCGCCTGGTGCAAAGCGCCGCAGGGGCGCTGACCCGTGCCGCGGCTGTTCGTGGCGGTGGATCTGCCGGATGCCGTCCGCGACGAGCTGGCGCGGCGGTGCAGCGGTCTGCCGGGCGCTCGCTGGGTGCGGCGCGACCAGATGCACCTGACGCTGCGCTTCATCGGCGAGGTGGAGGACGGCGTTGCGGCCGCCGTGCGGGCGGCGCTGGCGCGGATACAGGCTTCGCCCTTCGAGCTGGCGGTGCGGGGCGTGGGACAGTTCCCACCGCGCGGCGCGGCGCGGGTGCTATGGGCCGGCCTGGACGCGCCGCCGGCGCTGCTGGCGCTGCAAGGGCAGGTTGAGGCCGCCGTGCGCAGCCTGGGGCTGCCGCCGGAGGACAAGCCGTTTTCGGCGCACGTCACGCTGGCGCGTTTCAAAGCGCCGCCGCCGCCCGCCGTCCTGGCCGGGTTCCTGCGGCAGCACGCTGGGCTGGTCAGCCCGCCGTTCGCGGTGGACCATTTCACGCTCTATGCCAGCCGGCTGTCGCCCGCCGGGCCCGATTACATCTGCGAAGCGCGCTTCCCGCTGGAGCCGCGCCAATCTTCAGGCTGAAACGATCCATTTGGCAGGATAATCAAGGTGTACAGTCGGTGACTCAGCAGAGGATGAGGAGCACCCAGCAATGCCGATTGATGCCCGCACGCGCAAATTGTTGAAAAGCAGCGATCCGAAGGAACGCCGTCAGGCGATCGTCGCTCTGGCAGAAAGCCGCGATCCTGACGCGCTGAAGCCGCTGGCGGAAATCGCCCAGACGGATGAAAACCCCAAACTGCGTGATCTAGCAGTGCGCGCCCAGAAGCATCTCGACGAACAGCTAGCGCGCGTGCAGATGAGCGCCCGCGCGGACGGCAGCGCCAGCCCTGCGCCGGCGGCGCGCAGCGTATCCGAGAAAGACGCCGCGCGCGCTCGTGGCTACATGGATGAGGCTATGAGCATGTTCATGGCTGACCAGCTGGGCAAGGCGGCCGACTGCATGCTGAAGGCGTTGAAAACCGACCCGGCTCTCAAGCACGATGCCTACTTCAAGAGCATGGTTGGGACGATCTTCGACACCACGCCGGACGAAGCGCTGGCAATGCTGATGGATCAAGAACAGCGCGGTCAGTTCGTCAGCAGCCAGAAGCGGGCGCAGGTGCAGAAGAAGAAGAACGAACACCTGTCCCAGTCCAATGTCATCGGCTGGGGCGCGGCCTGGTTCGACCTGGCCATCTACGGCGTCGTCGTGGCGGTCATCACGTTTCTAGCGCCGCTGGTGTTCCGGCAGATGATCGCCCAGACCATCGCCTACCAGACCGGCATGACGCTGGAACAGCTCCAGCAGGAAGCCTTCGCCCTGTCGCCGGAGATGATGGCGTTCACTCGGACGCTGGAAGGCCTGGCGATCGGGCTGTTCCTGGTGATCGCGCTCATCAACGGCGTGGGCAGCGTCGTCGGGATGCTCATCCAGGGCGGCCTCATCCATGTAGTGGCGACGCGGCTGCTGCGCGGCGTGGGCACGCTGCCGTTCATGCTGACGCAGATCGTGCCGTTCTACTCGATGATGTTTGGGGTCTTGTTCGTGCTGTGGTGCATCTTCATGGCCGCCCTCTCCTCCGGGGCCGGGATGATCGGGGTCATCTGTATCGGGCCGATCATGGCGCTGGCCTCGCTCTTCATCCTGTTCAAGACGGTCGACAAGATTGGAACCGCCTACGATTTCGGCGTCGTCAGTGGCTGCCTGTCGCTGCTGATCGCCAACCTGCTGCTGGCGGGCGCGACCTCCGTCATCGGGCTGGTGTTCCAGACCGCGTTGATCGCGGCGCTAGAGAACCTGATACTGACGTCCGTGCCCATCTAGCTGGCGGTGAGGGATCGCCCGGCGGCGCGTGTATAACCCGGCAGATGGTGGATGAGGTTTGGCGATGCAAATCAAATCTTCGTCGGGCTTGACCCGGCGCGGCTTTTTGCGGATTGCGGCGCTGTCCGCAGCGACCACGGCGCTGGCCGGCATAGGCAGTTTCGCCTACGCTCATGACATCGAGCCGGGCTGGATCGAGATCGTCCGGCTGCGGCTGACGCTCCCCCGGCTGGCGCCGGCTTTCGACGGCTACCGGCTGGCGCACCTGAGCGACCTGCACGCCGATGTGGGCGCGACGGCCAGCCGGCTGCAGGATGTCGCCGCGCTGGTCAACGCCGAGCAGCCCGATCTGGTGGTCATCACCGGCGATTTTGTGACCCGCGCCCCGGCCGAGGCCAGCTTCCCCGCGCTGCTGCCGGCGCTGCGGGCGCTGAATGCCCGCGACGGCGCGGCGGCGGTGCTGGGCAACCACGACCACTGGGCGGGGGCGGCGGCCGTCCGGCGGATGCTCGAACAGGCCGGCGTCCATGAGCTGCGCAACGCGGCGATGACCCTGCAGCGCGGCGCGGCGCGGCTGCACATTGCCGGGGTCGATTCGTATTGGGAGCGCCAGGACCGGTTAGAGGCCGTGCTGGCCGCCCTGCCCGCGGACGGCGCGGCGGTGCTGCTGGCGCACGAGCCGGATTATGCCGACATCAGCGCCGCCAGCGGGCGGTTTGACTTGCAGCTTTCCGGCCACAC
>CALAJK010000057.1 GCA_937922795.1 uncultured Anaerolineae bacterium | reverse complement strand
ACGATGCGCGTCAGCGGCGGCGCAGATGGGGGCGCGTCCAACTGGCCGTAGTCGCCCGCCACTGGGATTGGCTCCAGCGGTTTGCGGAACGGAAAGTTGATGTGCACCGGGCCGGCGGGCAGGCCAGCCGCCAGCGCGTAGGCGCGGCAGGCCAGCGTTCGCAGGGCGCGCACCGCCACTGCGGGCGGCTCAGCTTCCGGCAGCGCTGCATCCACCGACCACAACACGTGGTCGCCGTACAATTTGATCTGGTCGATGGTCTGGTTCGCGCCGCTGTCGCGCAGCTCATGTGGGCGGTCGGCGGTCAAGATGAGCAGCGGGACGCCGGCATACTTGGCCTCGATCACCGCTGGATGAAAGTTGGCAGTGGCGGTTCCGGAAGAGCTGATCACTGCGGCGGGTCTGCCGCTCGCCTGCGCCAAGCCGAGGGCGAAGAAGGCGGCGCTGCGCTCGTCAATGTGTGAATAAACTCGCAGGCGTGGGTTGTCGGCGCAGGCGATGGTCAGCGGCGTAGACCGCGAACCGGGGGCGATGCAGACCGCCTCTAGCCCGCAGCGCGCCAGCTCATCGATGAACGTTTTGGCCCAGAAAATGCTGCGGTTCGGCGCATGTGCCGTCTCGTTCATAGTCATCAGGCCACCCCCTGAATGCCCAACGCGTTGAGCATCGGGCGGAATTTGAGCGCTGTCTCCTCCCACTCCTGGCGCGGCTGCGAATTGGCGACGATGCCAGCGCCGGCGTACAGCCATACTCGGTCGTCCTGACTGACGGCTGAGCGGATGGCAACCGCAAAGACGCCATCTAGCCGATGGTCTACCCAACCGATGGGGGCGGCGTACCAGCCGCGCGGCACTGGCTCAGCCTGGCGGATAAAGGTCAACGCGGCCTCGCGCGGCTCGCCGCCTAGCGCTGGCGTCGGATGCAGGCGTTCAGCCAGCGGCAGCACGCCCATGGGCTGGCGCAGCGTGGCGCGAACGGGGGTGTACAGATGCTGGATGTTGCTCAACTTGAGCACAGTGGGCGTCTCTGGAATATCCAGCGACTCGCTGACAGGTGTCAGTCGGTCGCGCAGGGCGTTCACCACCAGCGCATGTTCGTGGCGTTCTTTCGGGTTGTCCAGCAGCGCGTCAGCACAAGCTTCATCTTCCTGCGGCGTCTGGCCGCGGCGGCTGGAGCCAGCCAGCGCCATCGTCTCAAGCTGGCGGCCAGCGGCGCGCACCAGCAGTTCGGGCGTAGCGCCGTAAAAGACGTGATGCGGTCGCGGCTCGAACAGGAAACGATAGCAGTCCGGGTAGGCGCTTTCCAGATAAGCTAGTGCGGCGTCGACGTCTACCGACCCGGCTAGCCGGATCTCGCAAACGCGCGAGAGCACAACCTTGTGCATCATGCCATGTTGAATGCGCGTCGTCGCTTCAGTGATGATCTGCTCCCAAACATCATAGGGCATGGGGTAGCTGACCTGGCGCACTTCGACTGGCGACGGAGGAGTTGCCTGGCGGCTGGCGCGCAGCAGCGCCTCGTAGCGCAGATCGAGCGCGCCGCGAAGCTGATCCAGCGCCTCATCGGGATCGTCATCCGGGGCCAGATGGGCGTTGAGTGTCAGCCAGGTCTCGCCTTCAGCTTCGGTCACTTGATAGTGGGGCAGGATGAAGTAGGCCGGCGTGTAAATAGACCAGGTTCGGTCTGGCACGAAATCATCCTGAAAGGCGAAGCCGCCAAAGACGCGCACCAGACGCAGGCGATCGCCGTCGGCATCGACCAGCGCGCCACTGAACAGGCGTTCCAGCTTGCGGCGCAGCGTGTCGAAGCGATCTGGCCCCCAAGCGATCAATTCGGCAGCGATGCCGAAGCCGGCAGCGGCGTTCGCGCTGCCGTCAGCCCAGTAGAAGCGTTCAAGCCCCCTAGCCGTCCGCAGCGCAGCGGCAGGGGAAATCCCAGGGCTGCGACGGCTGACGCTTAGAAGCCGGCCGTATTCGCCCGGCTCGGCGCTGTAAGTTCGAGGTTGGGCTGCGACCATGATGACTCGCTTGTCACTGGTTAGCTGTGTCAGCATAACCGACGCTGTTGAGCAGCACTGGCACTAGCGCGCTCAAGATGCGGGCGGGTTCGGGTTCGCCCGTATACACCCAACGGATGACTACGCCGTAGATGGCTCCCATCCAGGCATGGGCGACGATCTCCGTGTCTACTGGGGATATATCGCCCATCTTCACTGACTCATCCAGGTAGGTCTGAATCAGTTTGACAAACCGATCATTCACCTCTAGACGTTTTTTCTCAAACACAGCGCCCAGCCCGACGGCCTGCACCAGCAGCAGCTTGGCTGGGTGACGGTAGCGCCCGAAGGTCTCCAGGCAGGCGTGCAGCGCAGCTTTGACGCGCTGGATGCCTTCTTGTTCTTGCTCGATGGCTTCGACGATGCGCCGCTCTAACAAGTTGGCGAACTGATCCACCAGCGCTAGGAACAGCCGTTCTTTGTTGGGAAAATGAAAGTAGATAGCCCCTTTTGATGTGCCCGACTCTTCGACGATCTCATCCATGCGGGTGTCATGATAACCTTTAGCGGCGAAGATAGTGAGCGCCGCATCCAGGATACGGCTGCGAGTAGCGCTGGTTTCGGTCAGCGCGCCGTCTGAGTTTTCGAAAGTCATAGATAATCCGCTCGTAAACAAACCGACTGGTCAGTCTGTAGTGTAGGCGAGAATCGGCAGCAGATCAACCGGTTTTGTGATTTATTGAACAAACGCTCATCTGGGAACGGTTCAAAAGACCAGCGCCAGCTTGCGCTGGCGCTGTCGTCAGAAGGTCACAAAGTGCAGGATGGGCTGACACACAGTCAGCGGACGGGGCGCAGGTCTCAGCCGCCGCCCGGCGCGCAGCTTGAGCCAGCCGCCGCCGATGAAGGCAAGGAGACGCCGCCGCGCACAGCAAAGGTGGAGAGTTTCTTCTTGACGTGCTGGTTGCCGCACAACGGGCAGACGACCTGGTCTACAGCGCTGGCGCTGCGAACCAGTTTCTCGAATGTCCGCCCACAGCCAGGACAGTCGAATTCGTACAGTGGCATGGCCGTTTCACTCCTTCAGGCTGGCAGCGACGCGCTCCAGACGCTGGCGCGCTTCGGCCGCAATCGCTTCCATCTCCGGGTTATTGACTACGCCCAACATCGCCAATGGGTCAATCAGGGAGACCTCGATGGTGGCGTCGTCAATCTGTGATACGGTGACGTTGCAAGGCAGCAGCAGGCCAACTTCTGGCGCGGCTGACAGCGCCCGATACGCTAGCGGTGGATTGCACGCGCCGAGGATGGTATACGGACGAAAATCTACATCCAGCTTCTTCTTCAGCGTCGCTTTCACATCAATTTCGGTCAGCACGCCGAAGCCCTCGGCCTTCAGCGCCTCGGTCACCCGATCCAGCGCTGTCGCATAGTCGGTCTTGAGCTGAACGGTCAGCCCCAGCGGCTTAGTGAGCACGGTTGTCATTACGTTCTCCTCGGTTAGTTTTGTTCGAGTAGTTTTGTCTTAGTTCTGTTCGAGCAGCAGACCCGTTTACGCCCAGTAAATCGTGCTGCCGACCACGTTAGTAGACCGTTTTGAACCCTGTTGGCCTAGCAACACAGAGCGGGAGCGGCTGGAAGACACACTGGATGACCTGTGCGATCGCTACGGCGAGCGTATCGTTCGCCGCAGCAGCAATCTACTGGATGGGATGAGCGCTGACCGCCAGCGCGCCGATCGCATCTCAAGAGCCGGAGCGCGGACAGAAACCCACGCCTGTCGGCAGATTATCTGTGGCTAGTTCATACCGCCGCGGCAGCGTGGTTGGGAGCGGGCATCCGGCCGAGCAGCCGCAGCTTCCGCACGAGTCAGCGCCGACCTGGCGCAGCTTACCTTTTCGCACCCAGTAGCCGATCATCTCTTGCAGCAGCGCCGGCTCGATGTGAAGTTCGCGCGCTAGATCGGTCAGCGACAGCGCACGCGACTGCTTTTCAAAATAGTTGAGGACTTCGCGCAGGGTAGGCGTCATCGTTACCCGCCTCCTAATCCCAACAGCAGGCCGCCCTGGTAGACTGCGACCGCGCCGACCCAGGCGACTGCTGCCGTGTATACAACTTGGTAGAGCATCCAGCGCACGCCGAATTCGAGGCGCATCGCCGTCAGGGCGGTCAAGCAGGGCACGTACAGCAGGACGAACACAGTGAAAGCGACGGCGGACAGCGGCGTAAAAGCCTGCGTCAGCGCCTGATTCATTTGCCCACTGGCAGCATCAGTCTCAGCTTCAAGTGGCAGGAAGTTCGCTTCGGGCAGATCAACCCCTGGCAGCAGGTTCGCCGTGCGCGGCAGGATGTTGATCGCTTCCTGGGCGGTCAGCACGGCGGCCTGTCCGAATGTGTAGACGATCTCACGCAGATCATCGGCCAGCGTGGAAGGCGTAGATGAGTCAGCTTCATCGGCTGTTTCGCCGCCGTAGATCTGGCTGATCGTGCCGATGATGACCTCTTTGGCGATGAAACCGCTCAGCAGCACGCCGGCCGCTTCGGGCTGGCCAAACCCAGCCGGCGCGAAAGCAGGCGCTGCGACGCCGCTGATCGCCCCGAACCAACTGTCGCTGATGCTCACCTGGTTGAAGTCGCGCCAGTCGAGCGTTGCCGGCAGCGCCATCAACAGCCAGATGATGACCGAGCAGGCTAGGATGATGGTGAAAGCGCGCTGCACGAATTCCTGGATGCGTCCCCGAATGGTACGCAGCACGCTGCTCAGCGTTGGCAGACGGTAAGGCGGCAGTTCCATGACGAACGGGTGTGGCGGTTGTCCCCGGTAGATCAGGTGTTTCATGATCCACCCGGTGACGAAAGCGACGACAATGCCTAAAAGATACAAGGCGAAGATGAGATTGCCGGCGCGCGCGCCGAAGAACAAGCTGGCGAAGACCACGTAGACCGGCAGCCGCGCGCCGCAGCTCATGAACGTAGCCAGAAATCCGGTCAGCTTACGATCCTGCTCATGTTCCAGCGTGCGCGTTGCGTAGATGGCTGGGACAGTGCACCCGAAGCCGATGAGCAGCGGCAGGAAACTTTTGCCATGCAGCCCCAGGATGCGCATCACCCGGTCCATGATGAAGGCTGCGCGCGCCATGTAGCCTGAGTCTTCGAGCAGCGCGATCGCTAAATACAGGAACGTGAGCACAGGGATGAATACCAGGACGCCGCCAACGCCAGCGATGATGCCGTCGGTCACCAGCGACTGTACCCAGCTGCCGCCTAAACCCAGCGCCGTGAGCAGCGTCGAAGCCCAGCGCGTGATCGGCCCGCTGATGACGCCATCAATCCAATCGACGAATGGAGCGCTGACGTTGGCGGTGAACTGAAACACGACCCACATGAGCGCTAGGAATAAGGGGATGCCCCAGATACGGTGGGTGAGGATGGTGTCAATGCGCTCGGAGGGCGTGATCTGGGCGCGGCCGGTACGGGTGACAGACGCGCTGATGACGCTGCCGATGAACTGGTAGCGCTGGTCGGCGATGAGGATTTCAAGCTCGTCTCCTAGCGTCTCAGCGATATTCTGCGCGATGGTCCGAGCCGCCCCGATCAGGGCGGGGTACTCGCGCTCCAGTTGGGCGACGATGCCGGTATCGGCCTCGAGCAGCTTGAGCGCCAGCCAGCGAGCCGGGTAAACCGCTGTTAGCTCAGGATAAGCGCCAATTCGTGCTGCTAATCGGGCGATCCCGGCTTCAATCAGCGCATCATAGGCCAGGTGAAAAGGTTGGCTTGAACCAGCCAACGCCGTTTGAATTGCGGCTTTCAACGCGTCCAGGCCGATGCCGCGGCTGCCTACCGTCTCAACGACGGGAATTCCTCCCAGCGCAGCCGACAGCGCTTGCGGATCGAGATGTACGCCGCGCTTGTGGGCTTCGTCGCTCATATTGAGCGCTAGAACGGCCGGCGTTTCCAGCTCCAGAATCTGGCAAGCGAGGTAGAGATTGCGTTCTAAGTTAGCAGCGTCGACTACGACGATGATCACCTGGGGGCGCTCACAGATGATGAAATCGCGGGCGATGATCTCTTCAACTGAATGAGCGGCCAAGCTGTAAGTGCCGGGCAGATCAACCACGACGATGTCGCGTCCGTTGATCGTCGTGCGCCCTTCTTTCTTCTCAACCGTTTTGCCCGGCCAGTTGCCGACATGCTGACGCGATCCCGTGAGCGCGTTGAACAGCGTGCTCTTGCCGACGTTGGGATTGCCGGCCAGAGCGATTGTGAATGGGCCTGCGGTCATGCCGTATCTATCCTGAATTAGATTAGCGAATCGCTATGCTTCGATTTCAATCATCCGGGCTTCAGCCTGGCGCAGCGACAAGTGATAGCCGCGCACCCGATACTCGATTGGGTCGCCCAGGGGCGCGCGCTTGAGCATCTCGATTTCAGCGCCGCGCACCAATCCCATATCCAGCAGCCGACGGCGCAGCGCGCCCGCGCTGCCGACCCGGCGCACTCGGGCAGTTTGTCCTGGCATCAAATGATCGAGCGTGCGTGAGGTGTTCATCAGTCTAATTCTTCGCTTTCTGCCTGCTGGCAGGCCGGGCATAAGCCGTCAGCACAGATGCAAATCTGCACCGCCTGGACGTGAAGCTGCTGCTCTAGCTCCTGTTTGAGCAGACTGACTAGCGGCGATTGAAAGGGGGTGACGCGGCGGCAGCGGCGGCAGGTGAAATAATACACTTCCCCTGCTAGCTCGTACACTCTGCGATCGCGATCGCGCGCGAGATGACGCTGATGGATCAAACCGGCCGTCTCCAATGCGGTCAGCGTGCGGTAGACGGTCGCCAGATTGATCGAAGGGTCGCGCTGGCGCGCGCGCTGGTAGACCGCATCGGCGTCAAGCCCTTCAGTAGTGGACGCCAGGATTTCGACGATGAGCTGACGCTGCGGCGTCATTCGCCCGCCGGCATCTCGAATGGCTTGCGTCGCCTGCTCCAGAAATGACATTGTTTGCTATCCACTGCTATTGCAATTCATTTGCAATAGTCTACTCCAACGCCAGGTGCAGGTTTAGTGACGGATATCACGAATTGTCAGTGAGATTGCTCAGTTGCAAAGATAGATCGAGGATAGGCAGCACCTAACGGTGCAGGTTGTAGACGAGCGCCTTGAGCATCGGTTCGCGCCGCTGAAGTCGCCATGAGCGCGAGCGAATGACATCGCCAAACAAGCGTTTGATGACGG
>CALAJK010000056.1 GCA_937922795.1 uncultured Anaerolineae bacterium | reverse complement strand
GCTGCCCACATTGGTGCGAAAGCAGCGCGCCTGATCGTGATCCGCCTGGCAATGCGGGCATTTCAATCCATTAGGATGAAAATGCTTCAGCAGCCAGGCGACACTCACATCTTCGTCCAGGAGGTCTATGATTGGAAAGTCCATGTCTCATAGCTTATCTCATTTGCACTACTTTTGCCCATGTGACCTTACCCCGATCTAAGGGACGGTGAGAACGTCAGAGGCGGGTGCGCTGCTCGAATTCGGCCGGGCTGAGATAGCCGAGCGCCGAGTGCCGCCGCTGACGGTTGTACCAGATTTCGATGTACTCGAAGATCGCCTGGCGTGCCGCCGCTCGTGACGAGAAGGGACGGTCAGCACACTCGGTTTTCAGAGTACCCCAGAAACTCTCCTGCATGGCGCTGTCACAGCAGCGCCCGACATCACTCATGCTCAGTATCCCCTTGTCTTTCTCCGGCAGGCACAGATAATCTTCGCTCCAGCACGTTAGGTGCCCGGCGATGCTGCTCATCGCGCTGGATGGTCACCTTGAAACGGCGGCGTCCTTTGGTCGCTAACCCCATCCGTGCCATCAGGCGTGCTGCCCGATGCTTGCCGACCCGCTCCCCTTGCGTGCTGCGTGCGTAGTTCGGCATGCATCCGCAGATAGCCATAGGTCTGGCGGCTACGCTCATGCACCTGTCGGATGCGCGCTGACAGCGCAGCATTCGCTTGTGGTCGACGACTCGGCGTTCGTTTCAGCCAGTCATAGAAGCCGCTCGCCGAGACGCGCAGCACCGCACACAACCGCCTGACGGGATATACGTTTCGCTGCTCAGCGACGAACCGGTAGCGGCTCATGACTCCCCCCGCGAGAATACCTGAATGGCTTTTTTTAGGATGTCCCGCTCCTGCCGCACGATCTCCAACTCGCGCTTCAATCAGCGCACCTGCGCCTGCTCTGCCCGTTCTTCGCTTGGCTGAAACTGCTCATCCTGCACCCGATAGCGCTGCTGCCACTTGTAAATCAGCCCCGACGTGATGTCTAGATCACGCTCAAGCTGAGCGATGCTGCGCTTGCCCTCCGCTGCCATCGCCAGCACTTCCCGTTTGAATTCTGCCACGTATTTCTCGTAGCCCATCGCTCGCGCCTTACTCTCAGTCTATCGGACATTTTTGCTGTCCACCAAACTGGGGTAAGGTAAGTGCGCTTCCGATAGACCACGCTGACCATTAGACACTGGCCGCCGCGTCCTATTGCGCTTCCGTCGATCAGCAGCACCAGCGGTTGTGCGGCTAATCCGACCAATAATACCTCGGCAAATGGCGCGAAACAGCTGGCCTGTGTCACTTCTGCATTCTGGAGCCAGCGGGCAAACCGCTTGATCCGGCTCTCGCGATCGGCTTGCGTTGGGAACTTATCCGCCAATTTGGGCAGATGCACATGGCGACTGCCTACGATCCCGTTGATCATCGCCGCCATCACACGAACATGCTGCCACTGGCGCGGCGTGAGCCGCTTGGAAAAGCATTGCTTGAGGCCGTTACATATGGCACGATAGCGTTTGAGGTTGTCAGACATCTTCTGCTCCGTATCTTGTTGAGGAACAGAAAACGCAGCAGATTCTGACAACCTCTCAACCCCTTTCTAAATTGTGTACGGTAGTGAACCCTAGCTTGAAAAAGTTGCGGGATGAAGCGCTCAGCGCTAGTGTTGGCACCAGTCACCGGTCAACTCGCAGGAGCGTCAGTTATGCCCTTGTTCGACCTGCCTCTCGAACAGCTTCAAACCTACCTGCCGCCGCGCACTGAACCGCCAGACTTCGATACATTCTGGGCCGGCACGCTGGCCGAAGCGCGGCGCCATCCGCTGAACGCACGCTTTGAGCCGGCCTCATTCGGCTTGCGAACAGTGGAAACATTCGACGTCACGTTCAATGGATACGGGGGACAGCCGATCAAAGGCTGGCTGCTGCTGCCTGTCAACCGCCCCTCAGCCCTGCCCTGTGTCGTTGAATACATCGGCTACGGCGGAGGGCGCGGTTTCCCCACCGACTGGCTGCTATGGAGCAGCGCTGGCTTCGCTCATCTAGTGATGGATACCCGTGGTCAGGGAAGCGCCTGGCGTCCTGGCAGCACGCCCGATCTGGCGCCGGACGGGGACAATCCACAGTATCCCGGCTTCATGACGCGGGGTATTTTGCGCCCCCAAACCTACTACTACCGACGGGTCTTCACCGACGCTGTGCGCGCCGTCGAGGCTGCCCACAGTTTTCGGGGGATCGACAGCCAGCGCATCGCCCTCACCGGCGCCAGCCAGGGCGGCGGTATTGCGCTGGCGGCGGCAGCTCTCGCGCCGGATATCGCCATCGTCATGCCAGATGTGCCGTTCCTATGTCACTTTCGCCGGGCAACCGAACTCGTGGATACCCGTCCTTACTCCGAAATCGCTCACTTCTGTCGCATCCATCGGGATCAGGTAGATGCCGTTTTCCGTACCCTAGCCTATTTCGATGGCGTCAACTTTGCGGTTCGTGGGCGCGCGCGAGCGCTGTTCTCAGTCGGCCTGATGGATGATATCTGTCCGCCCTCAACCGTGTTTGCTGCCTACAACTACTTCACCGGCACTAAAGAGATCCGCGTATATCCCTTCAACAATCACGAAGGCGGTGAGGGTTTCCACAACCTCGAAAAGATTCGCTTCTTGCAGCAGCTATGGGGTTAGTGGCTTGCGTCTAGACGGTGGCGCCGCGCCAGTTCCGCCTGCACATCCTCCAGCGTGATGCTCAGCGCTGCCATCAGCACCAGCGCATGATAGAACAGATCGGCCAATTCGCCAATCTGTTCGCCCCTGCCTTGACTCAGCGCCGCTACGACCACTTCCACGCCCTCTTCCCCGACTTTCTGGGCAACCCGCGACAAACCTTCATTCAGCAGCCGGTTGGTGTAACTTTCTGGCCGGGGGTTGGCCTGCCGCTCACGGATGATCTGTTCGAGCTGACTGAGCATATCCATCATCATTAAGCCCTACTCGAGATCTTGCAGACGCCGGTAAAAACAGGATACCGCTCCGGTATGGCAGGCGGGACCGGCCGGCTCCACCAGCACCAGGAGCGTATCAGCGTCACAATCTACTAGCACCTCACGCACCCGCTGCACATTGCCCGAAGTCTCGCCTTTGTGCCACAGCGCGCCGCGGCTGCGGCTCCAAAATACGGTCTCGCCCGTCTCCAGCGTGCGGCGCAGCGCCTCAGCATTCATGTAGGCAACCATCAGCACCTGGCGCGTCGTGGCATCCTGGACGACTACTGGCGCCAAGCCGCGCTCATCCCACCGGATCGCATCCTCAATCATAGCGCTTCCCATCCGGTCATTCGCACCGGCACGCCGCGCTCTGCCAGGTAACGTTTCAAGTCGCCGATCCGAATCTCGTTGTAGTGGAACAGCGAAGCCGCTAACGCCGCATCCGCCTTGCCGTCAGTCAGCGCCTCGTAAAAATGCTCCGGCGCGCCCGCGCCGCCGGACGCGATCACCGGGATCGAAACGGCCTCTGCGACCATTTGTGTCAGTTCAATATGATAGCCCATCTTGGTTCCATCACGATCCATACAGGTGAGCAGGATTTCGCCCGCGCCGCGCGCTTCAACTTCTTTCGCCCAGGCAACTGCCTCACGATCGGTCGGCAGACGTCCACCGTTGATTTGGACGACCCAGCGACCATCCACCCACTTGGGATCAATCGCCACCACAATACACTGGCTGCCAAAGGCCCAGGCGCCCTGGTCAATCAAGTCCGGGTTCCTGACCGCCGCGCTGTTGATTGACACTTTATCTGCGCCTGCCAGAAGCGTGGCGCGTACATCTTCGATTGTGCGGATGCCGCCGCCAACACAGAACGGGATGAACAGCGCGTCTGCCACCCGGCGCACCATATCCAACGTGGTATTGCGATTTTCATGAGACGCCGTGATATCGAGGAAAACCAGCTCGTCCGCGCCTTCCCGATCATAGACTGCCGCTTGCTCGACAGGATCGCCTGCGTCGCGCAGATTGACGAAATTCACCCCCTTCACCACTCGGCCGTTCATCACATCCAGGCAGGGAATGATCCGTTTAGCCAGCATTTTCACCTCCCGCCGCGGCGAGCGCTTCGCGCAGCGTAAATCGCCCCTCATATAACGCCATGCCGATGACCGCGCCGGCGATCACACCTGTCCGCTTCAAATGGCGCAAATCATCCAATGCCCCCACCCCACCCGAAGCGATCACGAGCAGCCTCGTTTCGCGCGCCAGAGCGGCCGTCGCTTCTACGTTGACCCCGCTCAGCCCACCGTCACGCCGTACATCTGTGTACAGCGCGTGTTGGGCGCCCAACGCCGCCATTTGGCGGCCTAGCTCAGCCGGGCTGAGCGCGCTGAGCTGCTGCCAGCCGTGCGTCGCCACCCTGCCATCGCGGGCATCCAGCGCAATGCATATCCGGCCCGCCCCCCATCGCTCAAGCGCCTGGCTGACCAGCTCGGGCTGCTGCACGGCTGCGGTGCCCAAAACGGCTCGCGCCGCCCCCGCCGCGAGAGCCTGCGCGATGTCGTCCAGGCTGCGCAAACCGCCGCCAAACTGGATAGGCGTCCCCAGGGCTGCTGCTCGCTCTAGAATCCGCAGATTGTCATTGGCCGCGGCCAGCGCTCCATCTAAATTGACCATGTGTATCCAGGCTGCGCCTTCATCAATCCACATTTTCGCGGTCTGCACCGGGTCGTCGCTGAAGACGGTCTGGCGACCGGGATCACCCTCGCGCAAACGGACGACGCGCCCACTGCGCAGATCAATCGCCGGATAGATGATCATCATCACAACTCCAGGAAATTCGACAAGATTTGCAAGCCAGTGCGCTGGCTCTTTTCCGGGTGGAACTGCACACCGTAGATTTGCTCATGCTGAACGGCCGCGGCAAACCGGATGCCATAGTCCACTACCGTGATCACGTCGGCGGGATCGGCCGGCGCACAGTAGTAACTATGGACGAAATAGGCATAGCTATCAGGCGCAAGCCCTCGCATCAGCGGCGATGGCCGTTCTTGCAGGAGCATATTCCAACCCATATGAGGCACTTTCAGACCCATATCCACAGGAAACCGTGTGACGCGCCCCGGCAGCAGCCCTAAGCCCTCGTGATCGCCCATTTCATCGCTGCGCTCAAATAGAAACTGCATGCCCAGGCAGATGCCCAGGTAGGGCGTTCCCGCCCACACTGCATCGCGGATCGGCTGGATCAATTCCTGCTGACGCAGTTTTTCCATACCCGCGCCGAACGCGCCCACACCCGGCAGGATGATCTTGGCCGCATTTTTCAGTTCGCGCGGACTCTGAACGATGCGAATATTGTCGGCGCCCAGATAGTTCAGCGCGTGCAGCACACTGCGCAGGTTGCCCGCGCCATAGTCAATGACGGCCAGCATGGACATTCATCTCCTGAAAACAAAAACCCCGCCGGTGCGGGGAAGTTGGACGATCAGGCAGCATGCGCGTCTAACGCCGAACCAGCACCGGAAATAGATCCTGGAAGGTGCGATGATACGCGGGGCAGGCGGCGCGCTGCTGATTCGGACACATGCGTTGAGTATAGTCATGGGGCTGGCGGTTGTCAACCGGTTTCAACCCGCTACAATACATCCGAAACCTACCGCAGATTCAGGAAAACCCGGTGAACGGCATCATCGCGCTCCTCACTGATTTTGGTCTAAGCGACAATTACGTCGGCGTCATGCGCGCGGTCATACTGAGCATCTTCTCATCAGCCAAGCTGATCGATCTGACACACGCTGTACAGCCCCAACAAATCCGGCACGGGACTGTCATCTTACAAGACAGCTATGCTTATTTCCCGCGCGGCACCGTCTTTCTGAGCGTCGTTGATCCTGGGGTAGGCAGCGCCCGCAAGCCAGTTGCGGTAGCAGCCGGCGACTACTACTTCGTCGCGCCCGACAACGGACTGCTGTCGTACACACTAGATGAACTAGGGCTTCAAGCCGCAGTCACTCTAGATAACCCACACTATCATCTGCCTGGCGTCGGCTATACGTTTCACGGGCGCGATATCTTCGCGCCGGCAGCGGCCCACCTGGCCGCCGGCGTCCCGCTCAAAGCGCTGGGGACGAGCATCCAGGGCATTCGCCGCCTGCCGCCGCCGCGCCTGGAAATCACCCACGACACGATCATCGGCGAAGTGCTGTACGCTGATCATTTCGGCAATCTCATCACCAGCATCAGACCACTACGTTGGACGACCGAGAATGAGCTGGAGCTGCAGCCTCACGTCGGCGCAAACATCACGCCAGTTAGATTCGACGCGCGCGCTGCGACTGTCAGTATTGGCGACCACACTTCGCTATCCATGCATCACGCCTACAGCGAAGTTGACCCCAATGTCCCTCTGGCGCTGGTTGGCAGCAGCGGCCGGTTGGAGATCGCGGTCAACGGCGGCAGCGCCGCAGCGCGGTTTACAGGTTGTATCAACCAATCCATTACCCTGAAGATCGGATGACAAACGATGCAGCAGTTCATCATTGAGGGCGGATATCCCTTGAACGGCGAGTTGAAAGTCGGTGGCAATAAAAATGCTGCCCTCAAAATGATTCCAGCTTGTTTGCTGACTGATGAGCCGGTGTTCCTGCACAACGTACCCGACATCGGTGACGTCCGAGTCATCATCGAGATCATGCGCCAGCTCGGCGCGCGCGTAGAATGGCAGGATTCAAACGTCCTGCTCGTGCACGCAAACAACCTCATGACAACAGCCATCGCCCCAGAACTAGCGCAGAAGGTGCGCGCCAGCATTGTCTTCGCTGGACCCATGCTGGCGCGGATGGGGCGCGTAGACCTGCCCACCCCAGGCGGGGACAGCATCGGTGAGCGGCGATTAGATACGCACGCGCTGGCCTTGACGCGGCTGGGCGCGCGCATCGAGCAGCGCCATGACATGCTGCGCTTCCAGACGGAGAGACTATCCGGCGCCGATATCTTGCTGAACGAGGCTAGCGTCACTGCCACGGAAAATGCAGTCATGGCGGCCGTTTTAGCGCGCGGGACGACCATTTTGCGCAACGCCGCCTGCGAACCGCATGTGCAGAACCTGTGCCAGATGCTGAACGATCTTGGCGCGCAGATCGACGGCATCGGCACTAATCGCTTGACCATCCAGGGCGTCGAACGCCTGCACGGCGGCGAAGCGCGCGTCGGCGCTGACTACATGGAAGTCGGCAGCTTGATCGGTGCGGCAGTCATGACTGGCGGTCAACTGCTGCTGCGCGAGGCAGATCCCCAGCATCTCGACAACATCGCCCTCACCTTCGAGCGCCTTGGGGTGGTTTGGGAGACGCGCGGCTCAGATATCTTCGTGCCCGCCGGCCAATCGCTGACCGTCATCCCCGACCTGGGCAACCGCATCCCCATCATCAAGGCTCAGCCCTGGCCGGCTTTCCCGCCCGATTTGATGAGCATCGCCCTGGTGATCGCCACCCAGAGCGCCGGCGCAGTTTTG
This sequence comes from uncultured Anaerolineae bacterium, assembly GCA_937922795.1. Taxonomy (GTDB): domain Bacteria; phylum Chloroflexota; class Anaerolineae; order Aggregatilineales; family Phototrophicaceae; genus CFX2. The sequence goes on along the minus strand of CALAJK010000056.1, from coordinate 31,969 downwards.
TTCCATGACTGGATGTATGAGAGCCGGTTCTTTTTCACGGATAAGCTAGTGAGGATGGGAGCGCGCATCACGCTGTGTGATCCGCATCGAGTACTCGTTCAGGGACCGACGGCGCTTCACGGTTTGCCGTATATTACCAGTCCAGACATTCGCGCCGGCATGGCCCTACTGCTGGCGGCTTTGGCTGCGCGCGGGGAGACGCGCATCTTCAACGTGCAGCAGATTGATCGCGGTTATGAACGCGTGGATGAACGTCTACGTGCGCTTGGAGCGCACATCAAACGCCAGCCCATCGACCCTGCAGCCGTGGACGACAAGCCGGAGAGCGAAATGGTCGGGCGCTAATGGCCTCGCGGGCCGCGCACTCGCCGCGTGATTCCCGCCGCGCCAAAATCACATCACATCCGGCTGCATCTGCATGATCTCGCTGAACTTGGATTGACTCGCCATGATCGACATGGCCCACCGCTCCGACAGCGCGCCTGATGACTGCCTGCTCTCAATCGAGATGGCGTATCAACCTCCTGTATCTGATGTTGGAGCGCCATTCGCCGGCGAAACAGGCCTCGCCGGTAGCGGTTTAGCGCCCGTGTCATATTCGAGCAGTAGCGCCTGGTAACGCTCACGGTAAAGCTGGGCGCGCTCACGCTCCAGCGACCAAAGACGGTGCAAACTGTCTTGAATTGGAGGGAACATGCCCTCTAGCTCAGCCAGCTTCTGCACAAAACGATCGAACTCTTTATCATGGCTGCGCCACACTTCGTCGTTGGACAACGTGAACTGCTTCCAGCGTTTCTGGTCATCTGCAGTCCAATCGTTCCACTCCTGCCGGAAGCGCTCTTCGCTGAGGCGCTGCATCTCCGCCACTTCGTTGATCCGACGCTCGAGGCGATCGCCAATCCGCTCAAAATCATCGATAATACGTTTCATGTTTCGGTAAGCTTCAGCCCATACCTCGAAGCGTTCGATGTTGCGCTGCATAACGCTGTCTTGCTCGCCGAAACGTTTCACCAGATCGGCGATCTGCTGGTCGCGCTGCTGGAGCAGCAGCGTCTGTTGGTCAATGAACTGCTGAATCTGGTCGCGCCGTTCACGCTCGCTCATCTGAACTTCTTGAACCCGACGTTCAGTCCGCAGCGCTAACTCCTCCAGCAGTTGCAGCTTGGGGCGAACGCTGTCGATTTGTTTCTGTATCTCCGGCAGCTCAGACTGAATTTCTGAAATCCGGCGCGCGTCCTGCCGGCGCTGTTCCTCCAGGAACGCCAGCCGCCGGTCAGGCTCTTCCAATCGTTTGAGGATGTCATCAACACGCTGCTGCAGCGTGGCCACAGCATCCGCAACGCGCTCGCGCTCCACTTGGAAGGCAGGGATATCGCTGGCCGCGCGTTCTAACCGTTCCAACCGTTCCGACGCTTCACGCACCGACCGCAGCAGATTCTCACGAGCTAGCTCCGCGCGCCGTTCCGCTTCGCGTTCCGCTGTCAGCCGCTTGGCTTCTACCTTCTCCAGAAGCTGCTGCACCTCTTTGCGAATTTGCTCCAACATCTCAGCTTCACGACCGGCCGGCGTCATCTGGCTCCGAACCACAGTGATATCCGATTCCAGACTGCTCACCCGACGGGTCAAACCGTCAATGACCTGCTGCTGCTGTGCTAGGCGCTCTTCCAGCATGGCGATGGTTGCTTTGTCGCGCCGGCGTTCTTCATCTAACCATTCAATCATGCGCGCAATCTGATTGATGTCCATCTGCCTTGATCCTCCACAGCCATACCGACCTGGCTCTTCTGACAGAGTGGAGTGGATTATAACATACATCGCCATCCACGCTGAACTTGGCGCACTCCCGAATGCCTGCTATCCTCATAAGCGCACCCGGAGGGACGAATATGGCTCCAACCGATCGCTTCGTGGCCGAGACAACATTTCACGTGCGCTACGCTGAAACTGACGCCATGGGCGTTGTTCATCATGCCAGCTATATCATCTACTTCGAGGAAGGCCGCAGCAGCTACGCCCGCCAGCGCGGCAGCGACTACGCCAGCTTCGAGCGCGGCGGCCGCTATTTGACGGTGACCGAGGTTGGCGCGCGCTATATCCAACCTGCTCGCTACGATGACCAGATCACCGTGCGCTGCTGGCTTGAGGAGATGAAAAGCCGTTCGCTGACCTTCAACTACGAGATCGTAGATACAGCTTCAGGGGCGATTCGGGTGACTGGTTTCAGCAAACATATCTGCATCACCCATGACGGCCAGGTCGTCAAAATCCCCGATGACTGGCGGGCGTGGGCTAACACATAATCTATTTTGACACGCCCACACAATTCGTTATACTTCGCATGACAATTAAATACTTGTTAGGTTTATGAGGAGGCTGATGAATGACCAGTTACGATGAACGCCCATGGCTCAAAAGGTACGATCCAGAAGTTCCTCACTCCCTGGAGCCGTACCCTGACATCACCGTACACAGCTTTTTGGAAGACGCAGCCAAACAGAATCCCAACCATCCAGCTCTGATCAGCAGCGCTCACATCCCGGTGGCCGGTCGCATCGCCAGCACGTTGACCTATGGCGAACTCGATCGGCTGTCCGGCAGTTTGGCTGCTGCGTTGATCGATATGGGCTTGAAGACCGGCGATCGCGTGGCGCTAATCATGCCCAATATCGCCGCCTTCGTCATCAGCTACTACGCCGTCTTGAAGGCAGGAGGCGTAGTTGCCGCTACCAATCCCACCTACCCCGCTGAGAAGATGCAGTACCAGATCAATGACTGCGGCGCTGAAATCGTCATCACCATGAGCCTGTTCTATAACATGGTGAAGCAGATCCAGCCCAAAACCAAAGTCAAAACGGTCATTGTGACCAACGTCAAAGAGTACCTCCCGCCGGTCGCCAAGATACTGTTCACGCTGGCGAAAGAGAAAAAAGACGGCCACCGCGTCGAGATCCTGCAGCCGGGCGACTATTGGTTGCAGGATGTGCTGGCACGATACGCCGGCAAACGCGCCAATCGACAGGTGAAATCGAGTGATCTAGCGCTGTTCCAGTATACGGGCGGCACGACGGGCGTCTCAAAAGCGGCGATGTCCACGCACCGCGCGCTGGTCGCCAACACGCTGCAGATGCGGGCTTGGCTCTCTGGCAGCGGCGTCCCCGGCAGCCAGGAGATCTTCCTGGGCGCTATCCCGATGTTCCACGCTTTCGGCATGGTAGCCGTCCTGAATTTTGCCATCTCCATCGGCGCGCGGATCGTGCTGGTCCCAAACGCCCGCGATATTCCAGATGTGCTGGACAACATCAACACCTTCAAACCGACGCTGTTCATGGGCGTCCCTGCCCTCTACAACGCCATCAACAACCATCCGTTAGTGAAAGAGGGCAAGATCAACCTTCGCTCTATCCGAGCCTGTGTCAGCGGCTCGGCGCCTCTGCCGCCTGCCGTCAAACAAGAGTTCGAACGCCTCAGCGGCGGCAAACTGCTGGAAGGGTTCGGCATGAGCGAAGCGCCCACCGCCAGCCATTGCAACCCGATGAAAGGCGAAAATCGAACCGGTTCCATCGGTCTGCCCCTGCCTGACATGGACTGCCGTATCGTCAGCCTAGATGACGGTGTCACAGTCGTCCCCGTCGGCGAAGTCGGCGAACTGATCATGACCGGTCCACAGTTGATGGTCGGCTATCATGGCATGCCGACCGAGACCGCTAATGTCCTGCGCGAACACGACGGTAAAACCTGGCTGTACACCGGCGACATCGCCCGGATGGACGAGGATGGATATTTCTACATCGTTGACCGCAAAAAGGACATGGCCTTGATCGGCGGCTTCAACGTCTATCCCAACGCAGTTGAGAAGGTGCTGACGGATCACCCAGCCGTTCTGGAAGCCGGTGTAGCGGCAGTCCCTCACCCTGAAAAAGCTGGCCAAGAAGCCTTGAAAGCCTGGATCGTCTTGCAGCCTGGCATGACGGTCACTGAACAAGAGCTGATCGCTCACTGCGAGAAGTTCCTGGCGCGCTATGAAGTCCCAACCCGCTTCGAATTCATCAAGGAGCTGCCGAAGACGGCGGTCGGCAAAACGCTGCGCCGCGAGCTGGTTCAGATGGAGCTGGCCGAGCGCGAGCGCGCCAACCAGTGACGTGAGCGGCGGTTCGTCCTTATCTGACGCCCGACCAGACATGCCCGCATCAGCCGATGGGATGCTGGTCGGGTGTCGCACATAAAGCTGAGATCGATCCAATTCCTGGAGGCTGCTGATGACGCTGAGCGCTGACGTCGTCAATCAGATGATCGGTTATGCTTACGATCCCATTGAGTTTAACTATACCGAGCGCGACACGGCGCTGTACGCGCTGGCCGTCGGCGCTCCCGCCCACTGGCTCGATCCTGATGAACTCGCTTTCGTCTACGAATTGAGCGCTCAGGGTTTTAAAGCTCTGCCCACTTTCCCCGTGCTGTACCCCGGCAAGATGATCGATGTCCTGGTGAGTGGGCGCATCGGTTCAATCGAGTTCAATCCGATGATGCTCGTCCATGGCGAGCAGTATCTAGAAATCAAGAAGCCCATTCCAACCCGTGGGCAGATCACCTGTCGCCCGCGCATCTCGGCGATTTACGACAAAGGCAGCGGCATCTTGATCGTGACGGATACCCCCTGCTACGACGCGCAAGGCGAAGAAGTGGCCTTCAATCAGGCGGCCATGTTCATCCGCGGCCTGGGCGGCTTCGGCGGCGAACGCGGCCCATCAGCCGCAGCCGATGTTCTCCCTGACCGCCCGCCCGATGCTGTACAAGAGGAGCAAACGCAGACTCGTCAGGCGCTGTTATACCGGCTGTGCGGCGACATCAACCCGCTTCACGCCGATCCGATGATGGCCGCTCTGGGCGGTTTTGACCGTCCTATTCTGCACGGTCTGTGCACCTTTGGTTATGCCGGACGCGCCGTTCTCAAACATTTCTGCGCCAACGACCCGGCGCGGTTCAAGAGCATCAAGGTCCGCTTCTCGCGCCATGTATTCCCCGGCGAGACGCTGCGCACCGAGATGTGGCAGGTCTCTGATACGCGAGTCGTGTTTCAAACGCGGGTGGTCGAACGTGGCGAGACCGCGCTGTCAAACGCAGTGGTTGAACTACGATCGTGATGATTTAACGTTTCCCCTCATCAAGATTAGAGAGGATTATTGGAAGATGACGACTTACGCCGAACGCCCCTGGACTAAACGGTACGACCCCGGCGTCCCCCTGACGCTCGAACCTTATCCGGATAAGCCGCTTCACGATCTGCTGCGCGAGTCGGCGGCGCGTCAGCCATCGGCGCCGGCGCTCATCACCCCGGCCAAGCTTCCCGGCGTCGGCTTCCTCTCGCACACGATGACCTATGGGGAACTCGACCGCCTATCAGATGCGCTGGCCGCAGGCTTGATTGATCTGGGCTTGAAAAAAGGCGACCGCGTCGCCATCGTGCTGCCCAATTCGACAGCCTTCGCTATCAGCTATTTTGGGGTACTGAAGGCCGGGGGCGTCGTCGCTGCCACCAACCCCACTTATCCGCCGCCGCGCCTTCAGTACCAGATCAATGACTGTGACGCCCGGATCGTCATCACGCTCAGCCTTTTCTACAACGCGGTCAAATCGATCCAAGCTGGCACTAAAGTCAAAACGGTGATCGTCACTAACATCAAGGAGTATCTACCACCGCTGGCACGGCTGCTTTTTACGCTGACGCGCGAGAAGAAAGATGGCCACCGGATTGACAAGCTTGCCCCCGGTGACTACGAGTTTCAGGCAGTTTTGCGCCGATACGCAGGCCCAAAAGCCAATGTGACCGTGCAGCCCGCCGACCTGGGACTTTTCCAGTACACTGGCGGCACAACCGGCGTATCCAAGGGGGCCATGCTCACTCATCGCGCCTTGGTCGCTAACATGCTGCAAATCCAGGCCTGGTCATCAGTGCTGGAGGGCGAACCCTACCGGTTGAATCGCGCTGACATGCTCTACTTGGGCGCAATCCCCATGTTTCATGTCTACGGTCTAGTCGTGCTGCTCAGTCAAGCCATCGCTTCTGGGTCGAAGATCGTGCTGGTCGCAAACGCCCGCGACATCAATGGCACGGTCGAAATCATCGCGCACTACCGGCCCAACGTATTTCTGGGCGTCCCGGCCATGTATAACGCCGTCGTCAATCACCCCGATGTGAAGTCGGGCAAAGTGCGCCTAGACTCGTTCCTCATTTCGTCCAGCGGCGCCGCTCCCCTGCCACCAGCCACCAAACGCGCTTTCGAAGCCGCCGGCGCGCGCCGGCTCAATGAAGGTTACGGTATGAGCGAATGCTCGGCCGCCTCACATTCCAACCCCCTGGTTGGCGAGAATCGGACGGGCTCAGTTGGACTGCCCTTGCCGGACATGGATGTGCGCATCGTCAGCCTAGATGACGGCGTGACCGATGTGCCCGTGGGCGAAATCGGCGAGATCATCATGTCCGGACCGAATGTGATGGTTGGTTACCACGGCATGCCGACCGAGACCGCCAATACGCTGCGCGAGCAAAACGGCAAAATCTGGCTGTACACCGGCGACATCGGGCGCATGGATGAGGACGGCTACTTCTACATTGTCGATCGCAAGAAAGACATGGCCTTGATCGGCGGCTTCAATGTCTATCCCAACAACGTCGAGAAGGTGCTCAAGGAACATCCCGCCGTGTTAGAGGTCGGCGTAGCGGCGATCCCGCATCCTGATCGTGTGGGCGAAGAAGCGCTCAAAGCCTGGATCGTCTTGCAGCCGGGCATGACGGTCACAGAACAGGAATTGATCGAACACTGCTCACGATTTCTGGCGGGTTACGAAGTGCCGCGGCGCTATGCGTTCATCCCAGAGCTGCCCAAGACGCTGGTGGGGAAAACCCTGCGCCGCGAACTCGTTCAGATGGAGCTTGACGAACGCGAACGCTCGCTGCGATCATCATAGCTCGACGACCTCATCAGCGGCTCGATCTGGCCGCGGCGGATTCTGGCCGCGAAAGAACGCGCGGGCGGGCGCGCGATTCATGTACCAGATGATGTAGAGCATCACCAAAATTTCGATGGCCACCTGCCCCACGCCGAGCGACTGAAACAGCGCATCGCCCGAAGTGATGCCTTCCTGCGCGGCTTGCCCAGGCTGCAGCGCCAGCGCCGTCAGTTTGACCAGCGTCAGCGCTGCGACCGCCAGCACGAACACCCGGCGGCTGAGAGCCGGGCGTCCGCGCCAAGCCATCACAGCTACCACCAGGAAGCCCAGGCTCAGTGCGCTTTGAAGCGCCAATTCAGCTTCCGTGATGCTGCCCAGAAAGTTGCCGCCGGTCGCCATCGGCTGTGGGCCATCTTCTGGAAAGTCGAGCGAGGCGAAGTGCTGGCGCACGATCAACACCATCCCTACCTGCAGCAGCGGCAGCAGGCTGAACAGGAAGATGCCGACAAGGATCGCCACTGTCACGCCGCATGGACGCCCCTGACGGCGCAGACTCTGATCAATTGAGGTTGAGGTCATAGACTACACCCGCCTCTTTTTTTGTAATGGGCCAATACGTGTAGATTAGCGAATATTATTATTGATCTGCTATACTATGGTGACAGAGTGACAGTCGCAGTGCTCTAGATATACAGGAATGAGATCCGTGTACCTATCCACACTCGTTGACCAAGCGTTCGAAGTCTTTCAAGAACAATCGCCCAGCGCGCGCGTCATTCTGCTCCACCCTCGCAGCCGCTACCGCTCTGTGCTCGTTGCCCGCCTCATCAATATGCCCAACTTCAGGGTGCTCTATTACGCTATGGGGCAGGATGACATCAATCTATCATCTTTCTTGTCGGGTATCACGCATGATCTGGCCAACCAGCATCCTACCTTTGGCCGCCATATCAATATTCTACCGCCAGAAGCCTACGAAAACCTGGGAACAGTAGCGGACGCCTTCGCCAGAGACCTCCAGGAAATCAGCGTTGAGCCGTTCTACCTGATCCTAGATGAATACGACCGCAGCGACAGCGCCGATGATATCCAGTGTTTCATCGAGAAACTGATCAGCCGTCTGCCCGATAACTGTCGCCTGGTGATCAACAGTCGAACGCTCCCCCGTCTCCCCTGGGTCTCGCTCATCGCTCAGAAACACGCGGTGCTGCTAGAAGACAGCCAAGTCATCCGGCAAAACTTCTACCAGGCAGAAACGGTCGGCCAAAACAAATTAGAAGTCTACGCGCTCGGCCCTGGGTATGTACTGATGAATGGCCAGGCGATCAATACCTGGGAAGGTCATCTACCGCGCCTGCTGTTCTTTTTTGCCCTTGACCGACCGATCATCACACGCTCAGAAATTTGTCAGGCATTCTGGCCGGAACTGGACAATGACCAGGCCGTCAACGTGTTTCACGTCACCAAGCGACGGTTGCATAAAGCGCTCGATATGGACGTGCTGGTGCATGACGGCGGCTACTATCGCATCAACCCAGAACTGGACATCCATTATGATGTGATAGATTTCGTCGAGGCCTTGATGGAAGGCCGGTCAGAAATTAGCGCCAACCGCGCAGCTGCCTGGCAGCGCGCCATCGAGCTGTATCGCGGACCGTTTCTTCAGGGGCATACCGACGCCTGGATCATTTCCCGGCGGCACGACTTTCAGGCCGGCTATATGGAAGCCTTGACCGAGATGGCGTATATCCGCCTAGCCGAAGATCGTCCAGAGCAGGCATTAGGTCTGTTCCAGCGCGCGCTGGTGGAAGACCCACTACGCGAGCCGATTCACCGCGAGATCATGCAGCTGTACGCTCGCTTGGGGCGTCGCAGCGAAGCCGCCGCTCATTACTTGCGCCTCGTAGAGGATCTGAAAAAAGAAGGGCGCGCCCCGTCTCCTGAGACTCAGTCGGTATACAAAGACATCATGGCCTGAAAGATGCAGCGAAAACGCTCACTTGCAATTGAGTTCCCAAATAGAGCGCCCCCGGAGGGATTCGAACCCCCGACCTACGGTTTAGCATCCAGCATCGTGTTTCCACGACCACTCACGTTGAGCTTGCTGGCTGGACTGTGTCTTCGCCGTCTCAGGCGGCAGGCGTACAGTCTCTACGCATCCCGCTGTCTCTGGTTTGCTCGGCGTGATCGCGGCTGCTTCAGCCGGACGACTTCCGCCGATACAGCCTGCTCCTCTTCTGCGGTTCCAGCCTTTACGACGACGGCAGCGCCGCCCGATGACAGTGCACCGCCGTCTTCCACGCAGAAGGCTCCTCTTGAAGACCGCTGCTCTATCCCCTGAGCTACGGGGGCGACTGCTGGCATTGTACGGTGACGCGCCGAGGCTGTCAAGCGCATGGACGCCGGAGTCGACGCGCCGGCGCTACAGGATTGTTCGGACTTCTAGAATGCGCTATAATCAATGAAGCGAACGGGTGCTTCTGCGAAAGCGAAGCACCCCGCTCATGTATAGCTCAAGGAGTCGCTATGTCGGATCGAGATACTGCTGCTATCCGCCAACAGACTGATCGGGACATCAAGTACCTTGACCCGATGACCCATGTCCGAATGCGACCGGGCATGTATGTGGGCGGCACCGACAGCCGAGCGCTGCACCATCTGATTTATGAGGTCGTTGACAACGCCATCGACGAAGCTCTAGCCGGACGGTGCGACCGTATCCTGGTCACCCTCTACGACGACAACGTCGTATCTGTGGCTGACAACGGCGGCGGCATCCCTGTCGGTATCAACGAAGAAACGGGCATTCCCACTCTAGAACTGGTCATGACCAAGATCGGCGCCGGGGGCAAATTCGATAGCGGCGCCTACAAGGTCAGCGGCGGCTTGCACGGCGTCGGCGTATCGGCGGTGAATGCGCTGTCAGAAACGATGCGCACCGAGGTTTTCCGCGATGGCTACCTCTGGGAACAGATCTATCACCAGGGTGTTCGCGCCACTGAAGTGCGCCGCGTCCGCCCTTTGAAACCCGGCGAGCCGACCGGGACGATCCAAACCTTCAAACCGGATTTCTCCATCCTGGAGCGCAACGACTTCAACTTTGCCACCCTAGCGCAGCGCTTCCGTGAAATGGCGTTCGTCACCCGCCGGGTGCATATCACGCTGCGCGATGAGCGTGTACGCCCTATCCCGCGGGAGACCACCTTCTATTTTGAAGGCGGGCTGCGATCATTTGTGCGCTATGTCAATCGCAATCGCAAGGCGCTCCATGATCCCATTCACGCTGAGCGTGAGGTCGAGATCACCCCAGAAGGCAAAGCGCCCTATACCATCAGCATCGAAATCGCCTTCCAGTACACTGACTCGGCCACTGTGACTGAGTTAGCTTTCGCCAATACCATCAATACGCCCGATGGCGGCACCCACCTCACCGGTCTGCGGTCTGCCATCACCAGCGTCATCAATCGCTACGCGCGCAAATCAGGCCTGTTGAAAGAAAAAGACGCCAACTTCTCCGGCAGCGACACGCTGGAAGGACTGACCGCGATCGTCAGCGTCAAACATCCCCATCCGTCGTTCGAGAGCCAGACTAAAGTGAAACTCATCAACCCGGAAGTCCAGGGAGCCGTATCGCAAGTCGTCTCGGATGTCTTCAACGAATTTCTAGAGCTCAACCCGCGCGAGGCGCGGCGCATTGTTGAGAAATGCGCCACCAGCATGCGGGCGCGGGAAGCGGCGCGTAAAGCCCGCGATCTGGTGCGCAGCGGCCCCAGTTTGCTCGAAAGCACCACCCTGCCCGGCAAGCTGGCAGACTGCTCACAGAAAGGCGAAGACGCGGAAATCTACATCGTCGAGGGCGACTCCGCTGGCGGCAGCGCCAAACAGGGACGCGACCGTCACTTTCAGGCGATCCTGCCACTGCGCGGGAAAATCCTGAACACTGAGCGCGCGCGCCTGGATAAAATCCTAGACAACAATGAGATCAAGGCGCTGATCTCCGCCCTGGGCACTGGCATTGGCGAAGATTTCCGGATCGAGAATCTGCGCTACGGCCGGGTCATCATCATGACCGACGCCGACGTGGACGGCAGCCACATCCGCACGCTGCTGCTCACCTTCTTCTTCCGCCACATGCAGCCGCTCATACAGGAAGGGCATCTGTATATCGCTCAGCCGCCGATCTACCGAATCAAGAACGGCAAGCAGATCGAGTACGTTTACCCTGAAGCAGGACTCACAGAGACCGATCTGCTGGCGCGCGCGCTGAAGAAATACGATGACCCGAACAAACTGAACATTCAGCGCTACAAGGGTCTGGGCGAGATGAACCCCGAACAGCTTTGGGAGACGACCATGGATCCTGCCCAGCGCACACTGCTCCAGGTCACCATCGAGGACGCCGCCGAGGCCGATCGCGTCTTCGATATGCTGATGGGCAGCGCTGTGCCGCCGCGCCGCCGGTTCATCCAGACGCACGCGCGCAGCGTCCGCAACCTGGACATCTGAGCCGTCAGCGTCCCCCCACCCACCCTACCGACAAGCTTGAGCGCCCTGGCATCTTGGGGCGCTCAAGTTTTCAATCAGCATCCATCGCGTGCGTCACGATCGGCAGCCGTGGATCAATCTCATTCCATGTCCTTTTCACCCAGGCATGGGCTGGGTCGTCAGCGTTGGCCAAGGACTGCGCCGAACCGGCCAGGAAATTCAGGTAATAAGTCGTATAGCCGTGCGCGCTGACCACCGGATGATACCCCTCCGGAACCAGCACCACATCGTGATGCTGGGCGACCACGACTGCGTCAATGCGTCGATCGTCGGTATAGATGCGCTGGCAAGCGTAACCGTCCGGTCGATCAAGCTTGTAGAAATAGATCTCCTCTAGATCGGCCTCAAGCAGATTGCCCTGGGCATCCTGGCGGTGCACATCGTGTTTGTGCGGCGGATAGCTCGACCAGTTGCCGCTCGGCGTGTAAGCCTCTACCGCCACGATCCGATGACAGGGAAACCCCGGCGGGATGATGCTGTTGATCTGACGGGAAGCGTTGCCGCCGCCTCGCAGCTCAATCTGACTGTCCGCCGGCGTCACCAACCGGGCTGAAAAATCACGATCGGTTGCTACCCAGCAAGAAGCCACCTCAAAGCCGTCCGTCAGCGCCTCAATCTCGAAATCTACGCGGCGCGGCAGATATACCGCCCAGGGCATCCCCCCAAACACATGTGGACGGCGTCCGACGTTCAAGAAATCGCCGGCGCTGCTGCGACAGTGACATTTGCCGCCCAGGATTACATGCGCCCACTCATATTCGCCAGTGCTGCCAGACCACACCTGGCCGCGGTTCAGCCGCCGCGCCTGCATGTTTAAGAACTCCCAACCAGCTTGTTCGGCGCGGACTTCGGCGAAGATGCCCGTCGCGCCTCGATCAATTGATGGGATACGCAGTGTCTCCGCCGTATAACGCATCATTCCTACTCCCCACATCACAGGCCGCCATAAGGGGCGACAAATGCTTCTACTTCCGGCAGTGTCGGCATGAAGTTAGCGCACCCATGTCGGGTTACGACGATCGCGCCGCAGGCATTGCCCAGGCGCGCGCAGGCGTACCAATCCCATCCCTGCACATATCCATACAGGAAGCCCGCCCCAAAAGCATCACCCGCCCCCAGAATGTTATAGACCTCGACTGGAAACCCCGGCACATCCTGCACGCCATCAGGCAAATGCAGGCGCGCGCCCTGCGCGCCGCGCTTCTCGACAACGACCTGCGGCCCCAACTGACGCAGTCTGGCCACCGCCGCCGTCGTATCCCCCTGTACCCGCGCATCCGACACCTGCGAGTGGGTGAGCTGCACCTGACTCACATCGGCCAGCATGGCGGCGTTGATCTCGTCCTCAGTGCCGATGACGATGTCAACCAGTCGCACCGCTGCCCGGACGTTCACACCAAAAGCGCGCCGGTCGTGCCACTGGTCAGGACGAAAGTCCAGGTCGATCACCACTTTGGCGCCGGCCTGCCGCGCTTGTTCAGCGGCGAACAGGGTGGCGCTGCGGCTGGGATCGCGGCTGAGATTCGTGCCCGCAAACTGGAATACCCGGCAGTCGGTCACCGGCGACGCCAGCACGTCATCAATTGTCAGCTCAATATCGGCGCAGTTATCGCGGTAGTACACCAACGGAAATTTGTCCGGCGGCTCAATGCCCAGCACGACGGCGCTGCTCCGGCGGCCAGGTTTGCGGGGAATGTAGCGGGTGTCAACGCCTTCGCCGCGTAAAAAATGCAGGATGAAATCGCCTACGGGGTCTTCACCCACGGCCGTGAGCAGCGCCGTCGTCAACCCCAACCTGCGCGCGCCCACGCTGATGTTGAGCGGCGAGCCACCCACGTAAGCGGCAAAACTGCGAATCTGCTCGAACGGCGCGCCAACATCATTCGCATACAGATCAATGGAGCTGCGCCCCATATGCAGCGTGTCGTACTGAGGTGTCACAGGACTTGCGGCCTCATCGCCTAATTTTACGGCTCTCCATCGCCGCGTGCAGGTTCAAGTAGCGCAGCCACCCCGCTGCTGACAGCGGCCCAAACTGGTTGTGCGGCACCGTCTGCGGGGCCTGCGCTGCTGCCAGCCGCTGCGCCAGCGACAGCGTTTGCGCTCGTGTTGATTCGAACTGCGCTTTCAATTCCGGCCAGCTCGTTTCCTGTTCGGGTCGGTAACCGTCGTACTCATCCATCACCAGCGGCTCGCCCAAGAAGACGCTTAACCGGCGCTGACCCCAGCGCTCAATGCCGATGATGTGGCTGAGGACGCGCCGGTTATGCTCAGTATCAGCAGCTCGGCCGGCACGGTCGAGGATGGCGCGACTAGTCGCTTCTAGCTGTGCTATCAGCGACTCAAACGATGCACGACGATTAAGCATCAGTCCAGCCGCCCCTTGTATGATTGAACTCACAAAATCTGCCATCGCTTCCATCCAACGCTATCCAAGAAACAAATCTGATTATGACACGAAACCGACAGCGCTTCTACTGCCATGCGGCTGCTCGCGCAGCCCAATACAGGATCCCGCGTTCGGCTTCACTGCCAGTAGATCGCCCACGCCGGGCGGCGCGCCATCGGCACTGTTCCAGCGCAGCAGCAGTTCAAAATCGCTGCTGTGCCTTAGCTGCACATGATACACATCGCCCAGAAATGTCCGCGCCGTCACCTGTCCGGCAATCGCTCCAGAGTCCGAGTCGGCGCAAGGCCTCAGGCCATCAGGATGCAGCAGCACCGCTTCCGCTGGCGGTTGGATCGCGAACGAACCCACGATCGTCTCAGCCTGCTGACCCTGCCAGCTCATGATCGGCAGCACGTTATGCAGCCCCAGAAAGCGCGCGGTAAAAATGGTCGCGGGGCGGCGGTAGATCGCCTCCGGCTCCCCCACCTGCTCAATGACGCCGGCGTTGAGTATCGCGATGGAGTCAGCGATGGCGAATGCTTCGCGCTGATCATGCGTCACATACAGAGCCGTCAGGCCGGCCTGCTTGATGATCGAACGGACTTCTTCCACCAGACGCTCGCGCAGCACCACATCCAGCGAACCTAAGGGCTCATCGAGCATCAGCAGGCGCGGTCGGGGCGCCAGGCTGCGAGCCAGCGCCACACGCTGCCGCTCGCCTCCGGACAGGCGAGTGACATCGCGCTGTTCAAAGCCCGACAGCCCTACTAGAGCCAGCGCCTCCTGAACGCGCCGCCGCCGCTCATCGCGATTCAGCCCCTGCATTTTGAGGCCGAAGCCCACGTTGTCAGCCACGTTCAAGTGAGGAAACAAGGCGAAATCCTGGAACATCAAGCCAAAGCCTCGGCGGTGCACCGGCACCCCGGCCAGCGACTGCCCCTCATACAGGACATCACCCGCTTCCACTGCTTCCAGGCCGGCGATCACCCGCAGCAGTGTGCTTTTGCCGCCGCCGCTCGGCCCCAAAAGACACATAATCTGCCCGTGCGCAATCTCTAGGTCAATGCCGCGCAGCACCGGCTGCCCTTCATAGTTGACGATGACGCTTCGAACTGCCAGCATTAAAATTCGCTCCCGTTGGCGCGGCGCACACGCTCAATAAGCAGGAAAGCCGCACAAGCCGCCGCCAGCAGCAGCGTGCTCATCGCCAGCGCCTGGCCATAATTGGCTGGTCCGGGCTGCCCCAGCAAACGGTAGATGACGATCGGCATCGTCGGCGTATTCGGCCGAGCGACGAATAGAGACGCGCCGAATTCCCCCAAACTGACGGTGAAGGCGAAGATCGCCCCGGTGACCAAACTTCGGCTGATGAGCGGCAGATCAATCAAGCGCCACACCTGCCAGGACGAAGCGCCCAGCACCCGCGCCGACTCTTGTATGCTGGGCGTAATGCTCCGCAGGGCGGGCAGAACGCTGCGCATAACGAACGGCAGCGCCACCAATGTGTGCGCTGCCACGATCAACGCCGGCGACGTCCGCAGATTTAACGGCGGTCTATCCAGCGCGATGATGTATCCAAACCCCAACGTGACGGCGCTAGTCGCCAGCGGCAGCATGAACAGCGAGTCGAGCCAGGCAGTCCAGCGAGAGGCGCGCCGCGCCAACCAATGAGCTGCGATCGCGCCCAGGCTGATCGCCAGGCCGGTAGTTAACACGGCGAACACCAGTGAATTGGTCACAGCCTGCAGCGGCGGCACGAACAGCACTGAGCCGCGCGGATTGGTCGCCAGCATTTGGTAATAAGTCAGTGTGAACTGCCCGCCCGCGCTAAATGACCGCCCGACTAACGCCGCCAGCGGAGCGAACAACAGTACAGCCATCAACACTAAGTTGAGCGTGATGATCCCGTATTGTAAGGGAGTGCGCGGACGCCGCAGCGTCTGTTCCGCTGGCACGCGCTCCAGCGCCAGCCGTCTTTGCAGCCGCGTGTAGAGCGACATCATAGCGAACATGACGGCCATCTGTACCAGCGACAGCGCCGCCGCCATCGGCAGGTTGAACAGATGCGCTGTCTGCCGGTAAATCTCCACTTCTAACGTGGCGAAGCGCGGCCCTCCTAGAATCAAGACCACGCCGAAACTGGTGAAGGTGAAAACGAATACCAGGGCGGCAGCCGCCAGAATGGCCGGGCGCAAGAGCGGCAGCCGCACATCCCACCACAACCGCCAGCCATACGCCCCCAACACCCGCGCCGACTCTTCCAGACGCAGGTTGACATTCAGCCAATAGGTGCTGATGATGCGCAGAGCAACTGCGTAATTATAAAACACGTGCACGATCAGGATGATCGCCAGAGTGCGTTCTAACTCGACTGGCGGCGATGTCAGTTGTAAGCTGTCCATCAACCACTGATTCAACACCCCGCGCGGGCCGACCAGCGCGCTGAACGCCGCCGCCACCACCACAGTCGGCAGCAGAAACGGCAGCGTAGCCAGCGCCAGCAGCACAGACTTGCCGGGGAAGCTAAAACGTGCGAACACATACGCGCCCGGCAGCGCCAACGCCAGCGTCAGCAGGGTCGAGACGGCCGCTTGCCAGAACGTAAACCACAGCGTCTGGCGATAGTAATTGGATGTGACCAACGTGACGAAGCCGGTCAGATCAATTTGGCCCTGCGGCGCCAGGCTGACGATCAGAATTGACACTAATGGGTAAACGAAGAAGATCGCCAAGAAGACGATGGGCGCGAGCACGAGCCTGCGCCCTACCAGCCGTTCCAACCTCATGAACGCAGTACGATCTCGGTCCAAGCCTGGATCCACTTCTCGCGATCAGCGTTGATGCGGTCAAAGTCCATCACAACTGGGACTTCTGGCAGTTGAGCGAACTGAACGAACATCTCAGGAAGCGCCGCCTCTGGGTGAACCGGGAAAACGTACATCTGCAGCGGCACGTCCTCCTGGAATGCCGGGCTCAACATAAAATCCACAAACTGTTGCGCCGCCTCCAGCCGAGGTGTCCCAGCTAGAATTCCCACGAACTCGATCTGCCGGAAACACGTCATATCGGCCACAATGCTGGCGGTTGCCGCCTCCCCAGTCTTCTCATCCACTGTGAACGGCGGACTGCTGGCATAGCTGACGACCAGCGGACGCGTTCCATCGCCGCCGCCGGCAGTGAACTGGCCGAAATAGGCATCCTCCCAACCCTCGGTCACCAGCACGTCGTTCGCTACCAGATCAGCCCAGAAATCCATATAGGTGTAATCACCGGTTTCGCCGAACACCGCGACCGTGGCCAGCAGGAACGCCAATCCAGGCGAGGATGTCGCCGGGTTTTGGACGACCAACAGCCCTTTATATTCGGGTTTCGTCAGGTCGCTCAAGCTTTCAGGCAGCGGCAGTTCAGCCTTCTCGAAGTAGGCTTTGTCGTAGTTTAGGCACACGTCGCCATAGTCTACCGGTGTGACGCGGTTCTCCGGATCCAGGCGGAACACATCTGGGATCTGTTCCAGCAGCGGCGACTCATACGGCACAAACAAGTCTGCGTCTAACGCCCTCCCCAGGAAGGTGTTGTCCACGCCGAACAGCACATCGCCGAGCGGATTGGACTTGCTCAAAACGGCTTGATTGACCATCGTGCCGGCATCGCCGCTGCGCAGGATTTGCACGGTAATGCCAGTTTCCGCTTCAAATGCTGCCAGCACCTCCTCGCTGACATTGAAGCTATCATGCGTCAGCAGCGTCAGCGTCTGCTCTTGGGCCTGAGCAGGATGCAAAATGAACCCCAAAACCAACAGCGGCCACAACCATCGAACCATCATAGATCGTTCCTCCTTCTTCAGACAGACCATCAGGAGTCGGAACGCAACCACCCCTACGGTGGCCGTAGGGGTGGTATTCAGCGAGCCTAAATGAACACTCCCTACGCCGGCATGATCCGGATCAGGTAAAGGGTCGGTGCGGCGCTACGCACCCTCTCAGCCCACTTGCGCGGACTCCCCTGGTCTGCTATCGACTTTGTCTATAGTATACTTTTCCTGGTTGGCTTTATCAAGGCGCAGCCAACCATTCTTCCAGATATTCAGTGAAGCGCCCGGCAGAACAGGCGTCAATATAGCGCAGAAACTCGCCCCCCGCGATCGGATAGTCAGGATAGCAGCTTGTCGGCCAAGCGCCGCGTGGGGCGTGAACTAGGAAATCAGCGCCCGGAGCCGGGATGAGCATCCCATCCAACGACTGTTCAACGCGATCCACGACACGTTCAACGGTGACAATCACCGTTCGAGCTAGATAGACCAGCTCAACGTCCACGCCCACGTTATAGTTGATCTTGCAGTTACCTTCCAGGTCGCCCTCCAACGCGTGCAAAACGGCCACATCGCACTGAATGGCGGGAAATGCCATGAGTTCTTCGCCTGTATATGGGTCTAGGATCGTTTTGATATCAGGTCGCAGCCGAGGCAAATCGGTTCCAATCCAGGCGTGAGAGGGCATAAAACCCACCCCGCTCAGCCCAGCGCGGATGCCCATCGCTAGGCTGGCTTCGGTTTCTTCCAGAATTTGGATCGCGCCAGCCTGTGCCGCCGCCGTGAACATCGGCGCAAAGCCGAAGGTCTCTAATCCAAAATAGCATGAGCGAACCGTACGAACGCACCCCGCCCCTACCAGCAGATCGGACTCGATGCCCGCTGTGAAGCACAACAGCGTCAGATCACTAGGGGGCTGTGGACGACGCAGAAGCGCCCGAACAAATGCCAGCGGACGGCGGTAAATCGTCATCCCTCCCAGCGCCAGCGTATGGCCATCGCGCACCAAATCAGCCGCTTCAGCCAGCGAAACCCACTGTGCCACAATCACCTCGCAAACTTCGTAGATGTCATAGAAGGCGGCCAGCCTGTGGTATACTAACCTTGTTCCACTCCGAAAACCGCAGGATAGTTTGCCATGCCAACCATTGATGAACAGCTAGACATTTTAATGTCGGGAACAGAATATGGCGATCCACAGATCAAGGAAGCCATGCGCCAGGAGCTTCGCGAACGGCTGATCGAGTCCGAGCGAACAGGACGGCCGCTCCGCGTCTACTGCGGCTACGATCCCCGCACAGCCGATCTCCATCTCGGCCATACCATCACTATGCGTAAACTGCGCCAGTTCCAAGATTTAGGGCATGACGTCACTTTTCTGATCGGCACTTTCACCAGCCTCATTGGTGATCCTTCGGACAAAGACAAAGTGCGCACCCAGCTCACCCGCGAGCAGGTCGAGGAAAATGCGCGCACCTATGCCGAGCAGGCCTTTAAAATCCTAGATCGTGAGCGTACGCGCATCCGCCACAATGATGAATGGCTGTCCACGTTGGACTTTGCGGATATCATCCGGTTAGCCAGCAACTTCACCGTTCAACAATTCCTGGTGCGCGAGAACTTCAAGAAGCGCCTCGACGCCGGCGAGCCTATCTATCTGCACGAGCTGTTCTATGGGCTGATGCAAGGCTATGACGCGGTCGCTCAGGAAGCGGATGTGCAGGTAGGTGGGCAGGATCAGCTCTTCAACATCTTGATTGCCGGGCGCAAACTTCAAGAGGCGATGGGCCAGCGTCCTCAGGTAGCTATCATCATGGGCGAGAGCCTGCCAGGCACGGACGGCGAAATCAAGATGAGCAAGAGTCTGGGCAATCATATCCCGATTATGGCTGAACCGTGGGATATGTACGGCAAGATCATGAGCATCCCCGACAAAGCCCTGCTTATCTATCACAAGCTGATTTTAGGGTGGTCGCCGAACCAGCTCCAGCAGTTGGAAGAAGGGCTGAAAACCAATCGTCTGCATCCGAACCAGGAAAAAATGCGCCTGGCGCGCGAGATCGTCACCATCTTCCACGGCGCAGAGGCGGCTCAAGCAGCCCAAAAGCGCTGGGACGAAGTGTTTCGAAGCCACGGCGGCCTGCCCGAAGACATGCCCGAGGCCTACTTGGAAACCGATGAGCGCGTCCTGGACATTCTGCGCCGGCTAAGCATGGTCGCCAGCGGCGGCGAGGCTAAACGGCTGATGGAACAGAATGGCATCCGCCTCAACGAACAGCCCGTCACTGACCCATCGGCAGTCGTCCGCCTGGACATGCTGCCGGCAGTGCTTCAGGTCGGTAAACGCAAGTTTGTACGGTTGAAAACTCGCTAGTGGATCAAGCATGAGTCTTCGGACGCGAACGGGAATCATGTCCCACCCTGCGCCCATATCTTCATGACATCAACACCCAGACCTCGCTGAGTGGCTGTAGTCAGCGAGGCGAAGACAGCAGCAGCGCTAGACTGGCCGCAAACAGCGCGGCCAGCATCATCCACTCGAACACACGTGGATTGATACAGCCCACTACCTTCCGTCCCAACCACACGCCGAACGGGATCAGCGCAAACACCCACGATAAACTTACCAGCTGCTGCAGGTCGAGGACGCCCGCGCCTAGAAAACCCGGCAGCTTGAGCAGGTTGATGATGGCAAAGAACAACGTAGTCGTGCCGACAAAGCTGCGCGGGCTGATGTTCTGAAGCAGCATATACGCTGTGAACGGCGGCGCTCCAACGTTGGCCAGCGCCGATCCGAAACCAGATGCCCATCCCGCTAAATAGGCGTGCCAGGTGCGCGGTTGGTATTTGATGGTCGTCAGTCTTCCGCCCAGCGTTTTGTAGAGGATGATGGTCAAGGTGAATAGGCCCAGCACCCGCCTCAGCAGCGTATCATGAGGGGCCAGCGCTGCCAACAGCAGAACCCCCATACCTACGCCTATGACTCCTAGCGGCAGCATTCGGCGAACATACGCTTCTTCCCACTGACGCCAGTAGGCCCAAAGGGCAAAACCATCCGCGAAGATCAACAATGGCAGCGCCACCCCCACCGCCTGCGACGCCGGCATGATTTGGCTGAGCAGCGGCGTAACTAGCGCGACCGGCACAGGACCCCCCAGGCCGCCTTTGGACAGCCCGATGAGCAGCCCGGCGGCGACGAGAACCAATGTTGGATCCACATTACAGCCTGTCTCGCAGCGGCCAAAGCAAGAGCCGCCGCATGAATTTTAAGAAAAGAACAGACAGCCAGCGCCCAGACCTCAAACTTTACTCTCGATTAGGAGCCCAGGTGAGCTGCTCGCGCACCTGCAAGTCAGTATGGCGAATCTTCATCGCCAGGTCAGCGGCCAGATTGCGCATCAAACGATACCCAAGCTGTGGATACGTGTCACACAGCAGCATCAGCTTATCCCGAGGGATCACCAGCAGATGGGTATCGGGTTTGGCGCAGCGCGCCCCGGCTGAACGCACGCCTTCATCGACCAGCGATACTTCGCCGAAAGACTGACCACGCCGCAGCGTCGCGATAGTGTACATACCGCTGGCGCTCTCTTTGCCGATGAGCGCCGGGTTGACGACGATCTCGACCTCGCCATCCGCAATGATGTAAAGCTCAGTGCCGGGTGTATTCTCCTCAAAAACGATCTCCCCCGCCTGAAATCGCTTCTCCGTACAGATCGAAGCGACCAATTCAAGCTGCGTGTTGGTCAACTCGTAGAAAATATCGGCCTGCTTCAAGATGTTAATGAAGGACATCCGAAACTCCTGTTCCAAACCCGATAGTTTCGGGCGATGATTGTCCCGCGTTGGGGCATTTTAGCACACCTGCTTGGCCTGACACAATCACCCCCACAGTGACCACTTCCAAATGCAACTTGGCCCGGCCTTCCGCTTGCATGCAGCCGTATTTATAATAATTTCTTAATGAGCAGAAGGATGAGTCATGACCAATGAGGAACAGATTCGCGCACAACCGCTCCCCTATCGAGTCTGGGGAGACGAGTATATTGACGCCGAGTCGCGGGCGCAGATGGACGCTGCCATGCGGCTGCCCGTCGTAGTCGCCGGCGCGCTCATGCCAGATGCTCACGTCGGCTACGGCCTGCCCATAGGCGGCGTGCTCGCCGTCAATAATGCTGTCATCCCTTATGCTGTTGGCGTGGACATTGCCTGCCGAATGCGTCTGTCTATCTTTCCACACTCACCCACGCTCCTCAAACAGAAACCGGGACAATTCAAAAAAGCGCTGCTTGAACAAACCCGCTTCGGCGCAGGCGTCGGCTGGGAGCCGAGCCGACGCGCGCAGCACGAAGTGCTGGATCACCCAGCCTGGTCGGAAGTGAAATTCTTGCGCTCGCTCAAAGATACCGCCCATGAACAGCTCGGAACCAGCGGCAGCGGCAACCACTTCGTTGAGTGGGGCGCTTTCACACTGCTCCAAGACGATCCCCAAATTGGTTTGGCTGCCGGCGAGTATCTGGCGCTGCTTTCTCACAGCGGATCGCGCGGCGTGGGCTTCAAGATCGCCAATCACTATTCACAGGTGGCCATGGCGCTCCATCCCAACCTCGACAAACGTCTGCGTCACCTGGCCTGGCTGTCATTGGACAGCCACGAAGGTCAGGAATACTGGTTGGCGATGGAGCTGGCCGGCCAGTTTGCCAGCGCTAACCATCTCATCATTCACGCCAGGGTGGCTAAAGCTGTCGGCCTGAAACCTATCGCCACCGTCGAAAACCACCACAATTTCGCCTGGCGCGAGCGCCTGCCAGCGCCGGCCGGGTTTGCCGCCGGCGAACGCGAAGTCATCGTCCATCGCAAGGGCGCCACCCCTGCCGGCAAAGGCGTGCTTGGGGTGATCCCCGGCTCGATGGCCGATCCCGGCTTCCTCGTGCGCGGCAAAGGGGTGGTCGAAGCGTTGAATTCAGCCTCACACGGCGCAGGACGAGCGATGAGCCGCAAAGCGGCTAAGCAAAGCATCACCCGAACGGAGCGCGATCGGTACTTGAAAGAGCGCGGCATCACACTGCTAAGCGCCGGGCTCGATGAAGCCCCTCAGGCGTACAAATCCATCCAGGCGATCATCGCCGCGCAATCCGATCTGATTGACGTGATCGGCCAGTTCAAGCCGCTGATAGTCAGGATGGACGGAAGCGGCAGCCAGGCGGAGGACTGACGGGTAGTGGACTACACCATTGATGAATTGATCTGTGTCTGCATCTCGCGCCAGGTGACCGACGGGGAGCTCCTGGCTCAAGGCATCAACACCCCGCTGGTCATGGCGGGTTTCATCCTGGCGCAGTGCACTCACGCGCCCAATGTGCGCTTCTCATCCGCCATAGGCCAGGGATTGTGCCGCGACTGGGCGCCGCTGGGCGTAGGGCGAATCGAAGACCTCTGGCTCGGCAAAGCGCTGGCGCATTTCGGGTTCGTCGCTGGCGCGGCTGATCTGCTGCCGAATTACGAGCCGAAGGAATTCTTCCGCCCGGCGCAGGTTGACGCGGCTGGCAACTTCAACAACATCGCCTTCGGGCGTGACTATGCCCACCCGCGCATGCGTTTGCCCGGCGCTGGCGGCATCCCTGACGTCACTGCTTTTTCCAGCAAAATCTACCTCTACGTCCCTCGCCATTCACGGATCACCTTCGTCCCAGAACTCGACTTTTGCAGCGGCCTGGGGCATACCCCAGCGCGGCGGCGCGGCGCTGGCGCGCGTTATCTGATCAGCGATCTGGGAGAATTCGACTGGGTTGACGGCCGTATGCGCCTGGTGAGCTGCCATCCAGGCGTAACTGTAGAACACATCCAGAAAAAAACTGGGTTTGAGCTGGCGGTTGCCCCTGACCTGCGCCAGACGCCACCGCCCAACGAAGAAGAAATTCGCCTGCTGCGTGAGGTGATCGACCCGCTGGGCGTCCGCCAGCTCGAAGTGCTCGCGGGCAGCGCCCGCCGGGAACACCTACGCCGCATCCTGGAGCGTGAAGGCGCCTGGTGATTGGCTGTGGAGCTTCAACCGGAGAGAATATCCCAGTCGCGCAGCGTGTAAAAGCGGCTGGCTGGCGTCCCCATGAAGCCCAACTGAACGCCTGTCACGCCGGGAGCCGTGGCATAAGTGTAAAGTGGATAATAGAGCGGGATGGCAATAGCCCGGTCAATGAAGTCCCGTTGGAAACTGTGATAGTGAACGATCCGGTTGATACCGCTCGGATCGCTGCGCGCGCGCTCCAAAGCCTCGCTGATGCGTCGGTCAGCGACTCCGCCGTAGTTCGGGCCATCCGGATACTGCCCCTCGTCCCAAAACGCATAAACGTCAGGATCGGCGCTGTCGCCCATCGCCAGTTCTACGATAGCTGAGTCGAAATCGCCGCTGTCCAGACGCTGCTGGTAACGATCTGTCGGAGCCGCTTCCACTGAGACAGCGATGCCCAACTGCGACCACTGGGCGGCAATGTCGCCGACCAAACCTTGCAGCGCGGGTTCATCCAACACCAGTATTGAGAAGCCCAGACGCGGCTCCATTGGATCAGGCTCCGCCTCACTGTCTTTCCCGCGCGGGTTAGTTGCGTCTAGCAACTGCCGCGCCGCGTTGATATCCGGCGCTGGCCAGGGAAGCGCATCTGTATACGCCCACGTCCCCGGAAACAGCGGGCTGTCTGCCCGCACCGCCAAATTGGGCAGGTGACGATCAACGATCGCAGAACGATCAAGGCCAGTTATCAGCGCCAACCGAACGCGCTGCTCGCGGAAGAAACGCGTTTCTTCGCGCTGCCAGTTGAAAATTAACACACCCAGCGTAGGTTCTAGCGCCGTGTGAAGATTGAACTGTGACAGCCCAGATAGGGCCGCGCGTTCCCCTGGCTTTCGCGCTTGCAGGCCGTCAACTGCCCCCGTTCGCAGCGCAGCCAGCGCGTCGTCGAATCGATCGTAGAGCTGAAAGCTGAAGCGATCCAGCCAGTAGCCCGACTGCCCTTCCGGTCGCAGACGATAATTAGGCGCTACTCGTAAATCTACAGCGCTTATCCGACCGTCTGCATCTGGGCGCAGCGTTTCCAGTTGATAGGGACCAGTGCCGATCGGCGTCAAATTGAACGGATGGTTGGCAATCTGATCGGCCATTGTGCCGCGCAGAGCGTGTTCTGGCAGAATACCGATGCGCAGCGCATCTAAGAATCTGGCCAGCGGCTGCGTCAGCCGGAAGCGCACGACATGGCTGTCTAATTGCTGAACCTCCACAGTCTGCCAGAATCGACTGAGCGCCGGCGACCCCGGAAAATCCGGCGAGCGCAGCAGCGAAAAGGTATAGACTACATCAGCCGCTGTGAATGGGACTCCGTCTTGCCACAGCACATCAGAACGCAGACGCACGACATATTCTAGGCGATTAGAGGAGATGATCCAGTCTGTGGCCAGCAGCGGCTCTGGTTCGCCGTAGGCGTTGCTCCGTACCAAGCCCTCGAAGATGAGCGCGGTGATATCGCGGTCAACCGGGTTCAAATTAGCAAACAAGGGATTCAGCCGGCCTAAATGCCCCACTACTGCCTCACGATACGTCTTGACCGCTGGCACTTCAGGCAGTGATGAGACAAGAGCAGCCTCTATGGTTGGCGTGGGAGTGGAGGAAACAGCTTCGTCGGTCAGCTCAAACATCAGCGCCGGCGTCGGTGTGGCTGGGACAGCGCTCGGCGATTGAACTGCCAGGCTGACCAGGAATAGGCTGATGGCGCTCAGCAGCACCAGGAACTGCCAGCGAAAGCCGCGCAGCATATCGAGCTCAAGCGCCGCGGTCCAGCGCGCCGTCGGACTGGTGTCTCTGTCCGATCTTCAAGCTGGTATTAACCCCGGAACGCGACGACTGACAGGATCGAGATCGCCAGAAAGCCGATCGACAGGCCGATGGTGATGTTGAAAAGAGTCTTTTCCAGGCCGCGGCGGGTGCGGGCAATGCCGCCTGTTTCACCGCCCAGAAGACTGCCGAGCGCACCCCCCTTCACCTGAAGCAGGATCAGGATGATCAACACGATGGAGATGATGATCGAAGCAATTTGCAGAGCCGCCTGCATAGTTCATCCATTCGCTTAGACGCCGAAGCGCCTGCAGTATAGCACGGGCGCTGACGCTTGCAAAGATGGCGCTTCGCCGTTCGCCTAGTTACCCGCCTACCGTCGGCTGCAGCGATCGCAGATGATCGAGAGCGGCGCGAAGCTGCGGATCATTCGGATCGTTAAAGCTTTCCGGCGTCCACTCAATGATGATATCTGGCGTGATGCCCTGGCCATGAATCCAGTGCCCATCCGGGGTGAGCCACCGCGCAATCGTCAAGCGCACGCCGCCGCCGTTGACCAGCTCGCGCCAGGTCTGCACCGTGCCTTTGCCAAAGGTCTTTTCACCGATCAGCGTGGCGCGTTTGCGATCCTGAAGGGCTCCTGCTACCAGCTCAGAGGCGCTGGCGCTGTCTTCATCAATCAACACCACCAGCGGGACAGACACGCCAATGTAGCTTCCGTTCGCGTTGTAGACCTGCTCCTGGCCATCGCCGAAGTCTTCTTTCAGGATGACTCCGTCTTTGATGAACGCGCTGGCGATATCAATCGCCGTGCTCAGAAGGCCACCAGGGTTGCCGCGCAAATCCAAGATCAGGCCATCCAGATTATTGACATCCAGCGCTTCTAGAGCGGCATCGAGTTTGCTGCGAGCATCGGCTGTGAAATCGCGCAGCTTGATGTAACCGATGTTATCTTCGAGCATCCGTTCTTCGATATTGGGAACTTCGATGCGAGCGCGCGTGACGCTGAAGTCGAGTAGTTCGTTACCGCGCCGCATCGTGAGATTGACGACGGTGCCCGCCCGCCCGCGCACTTTGGCCACCAGCTCCATCTGCGACCAACCAGCCACCGACTCGCCGTTGACCGCTACGAAAATATCGCCATCCTGAATGCCAGCTGCCGCCGCTGGCGACCCCTCTAGCACAGTCGCGATGCGAATTTCCTGAGTTTCCTCGATCGTCTCTACTACAGCGCCGATCCCCTCTACCGTCCCTGACAAATCGGCATTCATGAGCGGGTAAATCTCAGGGTTCATGTAGCTGCTGAATTCATCATTCAGGGAATCAATCAAGCCCTCGATTGCGCCTTCCAGCAGAACCTCAGGCTCGACCGGGTCAACATACTCGTTGAGGATGAGGTTGTAGACCTGCCAGAAAGGGCGGAAGAGCTCGCTGGCTTCGCGGCTGGGTTGAGTATCGCTCTGCGCCTGGCTGATGCTGTACTGATTGCCCAGCACAAACCCTGTGATGAAGACCCCGACCAGGATGATGCTCATCTGTAACGGTCGCAGACGCTGCCAAGCGGCGCGCAGAATTTCCATGCTTAATTCACTCCACGTTTGAACTCTTGTGCTATCATTATAAGCTGTTCTGAAATTTTAGGGCGTGAATTTGCGATGAGAGTTGATCGGCCGCAAGCGCTGCTCTTTGGGCTGGTTTTAGGCGACGCTTTAGCTCATCAATCAACATTTCCCGAAACCGACGCCGCTGATCAGTTCTCCTTTAGTCAGCGCCTTCAGACCACGCTGGCCTGGTTCAAGACGCTCATAAAAGTTAGCGACCAAGCTTCAATTGGCAATCCGATGGTTTCCGCTCTGCTCACACTCGCTGATCCTGACATCGATACAGATCACGCGCTTCTCCGGTCTATGCTGACCGGATGCCTATACACACACCGCCCGGAACGACTGCACCAGGCCATTGCGGGTATTTTCCCCCGGTCTGCTTCGCAGACGTTTGCCGCCGGCCTGGCTGTCGCCTGTCTGACGCAACTGGCCTTGAATGAATCGCCGCCAAACGATCACCTGCGCCGCGTCTTCGAGTTTGTCAGCGGTCTCAATGAGGATTTTGACGCCGCGCTGCGCCGAGTTGGTCACGTCCTGGGGTGGACTAATGAAACCGCGGCCTTGAAACACATCGGACTCGGTTCAGCCACCGGTCAGGCAGCAGCGCTAGCGCTGTATTGTGTGATGCGCCGTGCCGATGACTACGCCGCCGGGGTACGGTTGGCCGCCAGCATCTCAGCCGGCGACGGCCTGATCGCTGGCCTCGCCGGCGGCGTGTTGGGAGCGCAGTTGGGACTAGACGCCATCCCGATGAAATGGCGTCAGCGGTGTGAAAATGCTGACGATCTGGCCGATTTAAGCCGACAGCTCAGGCGGGTTTGGAGCGACACTCGGTGACCCAGACACGCATTTACCAGGTTTCGCCCGCCGAGCCTGATCGAGACGTAGTTGGAATGGCGGCGGCGGTGCTCCGAGCCGGCGGCTTGGTCGCCTTCCCTACCGAGACGGTCTACGGTTTGGGCGCTAACGCTTTGATGGCCGAGGCCGTGGCGCGCATTTTCGCCGCCAAGGAACGCCCGGCGTCCGATCCCATCATCGTTCATTTGGCTGACGCCGACCAACTCCAGGTAGTCGCGGTAGACATTCCACCTCTAGCTTACAGCCTGGCCGCCGCTTTTTGGCCTGGTCCACTGACGCTGGTGATGCGCCGCGCCGCCGCAGTTCCCGCAAATGTCTCCGGTGGACGCGATACGGTCGCTGTGCGAATCCCGGCTCATCCCGTCGCTCAGGCGCTGCTTGCAGAGGCCAGCGTGCCGGTGGCCGCCCCCAGCGCCAACCGCTTTGCCCGCCCCAGCGCCACCCTGGCAGCTCACGTGCTGGAAGATCTGGGGGGACGTGTTGACATCATCCTAGACGCCGGCCCTACGCCGATTGGTCTTGAGTCGACCGTCGTAGACTTAACGCAGTCCCCGCCGGCCGTTCTTCGTCCCGGCGGTTTGTCGCTGGAACGGCTGCGAGAGCTGGTGCCCGATGTACAGGTGATCGAGCGCTACCTTCAACCGCAGGACGCCGGCATCGAAGCGCCAGGGATGCTGCTCAAACATTATTCGCCTCGCGCTGAACTGCGCTTATTCGACGGATCGCCCCCTGCCGTCCGCCAGCGAATGCGCCAGGAGGTGGAAAGGCTGCAGCAGGCGGGCATGTGCGTCGGGGTGTTGTGCCCTGACGACGAAACACCTATCTTCCGCGAACTGGGCGCGCATATCGGCTCGATTGGGCCGCGAGATAATTTGGAGGAGGTCGCGCGCCGGCTGTTCCTGGCGATGCGGGCGCTGGACGCTGCCGGGGTGGACGTGATCCTCGCCCACAGCCTGGAGCGCAGCGGATTGGGCGCAGCCATCTGGGATCGCCTGCTGCGCGCCGCCGAAGGCCGCGTGACGATCTGTTGACAAACAACCTTATCAATCTGTGGGGGATGTTGATACCCCAGAGTCAAGCTTCAAGATCACGATCGCCAGCGGTGGTATCGTCAAGCTCAAACTCTGCATGTGCGCATGCCACGGAATAGAATCGGTCTCGACCGCGCCGTCGTTGCCGATGTTGCCGCCGCCGTAGTGCGCCGAGTCGCTGTTGAGAAGTTCGAGATACCGACCGCTCTTCGGCACGCCGATGCGATAGCCGTAACGCGGTTCTGGCGTGAAGTTGGCGACCACCACCAGAAAATCATCCGGATCCAGGGCAAAACGCATATAACTAAAGACGCTCTGTTCCGCATCATTAGGTTCGATCCACGAAAATCCCCCGGCGTCAAAATCGCGTTCATAAAGCGCCGGCTGCTGGCGATAAAACTGATTGAGATCGCGCATCCAGGCCTGCATCCCGGCATGGGTGGGATATTCCAGCAGATCCCAATCCAAACTGCGCGCCTCGCTCCATTCGGCCCACTGGGCAATTTCCTGTCCCATGAAATTGAGCTTCTTGCCCGGATGCGTATATTGGTAACCGGCCAGCAGCCGTAGCGAGGCGAACTTCTGCCACCAGTCGCCGGCCATCTTTTGGATCAGCGATCCTTTCAGATGCACCACTTCGTCATGCGACAGCGAGAGGACAAAGTTCTCGCTGAAGGCATACATCAACGAAAACGTGATCTTGTTGTGGTGATAGCGCCGATAGATCGGATCAATCTTCATATAATCCAGCACGTCATGCATCCAACCCATGTTCCACTTGAGCGTGAAACCCAAGCCGCCCAAATAAGTGGGGCGCGAGACCATTGGCCACGCCGTCGACTCTTCGGCGATCATCAGAACCCCAGGACACTCGGCATGAACAACAGTATTGGCCTCTTGCATAAAGGCGATCGCCTCTAAGTTTTCGTTGCCGCCGTAGCGGTTCGGGATCCATTCCCCAGCCTTGCGGCCAAAATCTAGGTACAGCATCGAAGACACTGCGTCAACCCGCAGCCCATCCACGTGATACTGCTTCAACCAGAACAGCGCGTTAGAGATCAAGAAATTGCGAACCTCATTCCGCCCGTAGTTGAAAATACAAGTACCCCAATCGGGATGTTCACCCTGACGCAGGTCAGCGTGCTCATACAGGTGCGTGCCATCAAAAAAGCTCAGGCCGTGGCCGTCCTTTGGGAAGTGCGCCGGCACCCAGTCGAGGATCACGCCGGTGCCCTGCTGGTGACAGGCGTCCACGAACGCCATGAAGTCGTGAGGAGAGCCGTAGCGGCTGGTCGGCGCGTAGTATCCCGTCACCTGATACCCCCAGGAAGCGTCCAGTGGATGTTCGGCCACGGGCATTATTTCGATATGCGTATAGCCCATAGCGCGCACATATGGAACCAGCGTCTCAGCCAGCTCGCGATAGGTCAGCCACTCGCCGTTTGCGCGGCGACGCCACGAACCCAGATGCACCTCATAGATGCTCATCGGCTCGTTGAGCGGCGCACGGGCGGCGCGGCGCGACATCCACTCAGCGTCGCGCCAGGGAAAACCTTCCAGATCGACCACGATTGAGCCGGTTCGCGGCCTCAATTCGCTGAAAAACCCATACGGGTCAGCCTTCTCAGCATGGTAGCCGCCGAAGCGCGAACGCAGGTCATATTTATAGATCGCATCCGGCTCTACATCGGGGATGAACAGCCACCACACCCCACTGCTCCCCAACAGCTTCATCGGGTGCAGCCGAGCATCCCAGCCGTTGAAATCGCCGATGACGCTGGCGCGGTAGGCGTTAGGCGCCCACACGGCAAAGCTGACGCCCCGAACGCCATCCAGCTCGGTGCAGTGCGCCCCCAGTTTCTCATAGCTGTACCAGAAGCGACCTTCGTTCAAGAGATACAGGTCAAAGTCCGTCAGCGGCGGGTCGCGAAAAGCGTAAGCATCCCGGAAACGCTCCTCGCGCCCATCATACGTATCCGCCAGAAAATGATAATCCTGCCCCGTCCATTCTCCGCTCAAGGTCAACTCGAAAAAGCCAGCGTCGTGCAGCCGGTTCATGGCCATGACATCGCCGCCAGCGTTTTTGACGACATACAGCGTCCGGGCGCTGGGGCGGAATGCGCGGATCGAGACCTGGCCATCGGGCAGCAAATGCGGCCCCAGCAGATCGAAGGGAGCGCCATGGTCGCCGTGAACCATTGATTGAATTGCCTCCGGGTAGATTTCTACCGGCATACGCCACCGTCCCTTGTGAACCCTGACTCCACTTACTATAATTTGCGCAGCTTAACACACGAACAGCAAGGAAAACCACCGTCTATGAAACCGATGACCAGTGCTGAAACGCGCCAGGCTTTCCTCAATTACTTCGTTGAGCGCCAGCATCAGGAAGTCGCTTCTTCGTCGTTGGTTCCAGCTAACGATCCGACCTTGCTGTTCACCAACGCCGGCATGGTGCAGTTCAAAGATGTGTTCTTGGGGCTGGATAAGCGCAACTACAAACGCGCGACCACCTCACAAAAATGTATGCGCGTGTCCGGCAAACACAATGATCTCGAAAACGTCGGCCCATCGCCGCGCCACCACACCTTTTTCGAGATGCTCGGCAATTTTAGTTTCGGCGATTACTTCAAGCGCGACGCGATCCGTTTCGGCTACGATCTGTTAACCCGCGTCTACGGTTTGCCTGCCGACCGTTTGGCCTTCACAGTGTACCACAATGATGACGAGGCTTATCAAATCTGGGTGGATGACATCGGTGTTGACCCGCGGCGCGTCGCCCGTATGGGACCCAAAACAAACTTCTGGCAGATGGCAGAGACCGGGCCATGCGGGCCGACCAGCGAGATCCACTGGGACCGAACGCCGGAGATGGGGCTCGACAGCATCATCCCGATGATGCAGGTTGAAGATGACCGCTTCCTCGAACTGTGGAACTTGGTTTTCATGCAGTTCAACCGCACC
>CALAJK010000055.1 GCA_937922795.1 uncultured Anaerolineae bacterium | reverse complement strand
CACCCCTGATACAGCGCCCGGTTGTCAACGCGTTCCAGGCCGCCCGGAATGCGCCGTGTGAGCGTCATAGCGATCTGTGAGCCGAAACCCGCCGCCAGGTGGAGCGCATACTGCACAGCGTAACGGCCGCCACGGCTGAGGTTCAACGCGCCAAGATCAGGATCAACCTCTCGGAAATTGGGAACCGGCGGGACGATGCCATGCTCCAGGATCTTCACCGCGATGACATCTTCGATCCCTACCCCCATCGGGTGCCCGGTGAAACCTTTGGTGTTCGCGACGATGATCTCTTTGGCCGCCTCGCCGAAAGTCCGCTGCAGCGCCGCCACCTCAGCCGAGGCGCTGCCGCCGCGGGCTGGCGTGAAGGTTTCGTGGGACATAAACACCGTGTACGGGGCGATGGCCTGGCGGTGAATGCCGAACCGGCGCTCGGCGGCCGTCAGCAGATCGTTCATGACTTCTGAGATATGATTGACGTCCAAGCGCGTGCCGTGGAAGGCGCTGTTGCGCGTCTCGGCGCTGAGCACTTCGACGATCCCCCGCATGCCGCGCTCACGCACCGCATCCTCGCTCTCGACCACCAGCGCGCAGGCTCCCATCCCCAAGATTGTGCCGTGTCGACGTCGGTCAAACGGCACAGCCGCCTCTTCCACACGGTCATCGGTGGCCGCCGCGCCCGTCGCCAGAAAGCCCGCTCCGATCCATTCCATCAGGTTGTCGCTCGTCACGTCGTCCGCGCCCAGGACAATCACGCGCCGGCAGCGGCCTGCCCGTATCCAGTCTTCCGCCAGCGCGATCGCCTGGGTGGTGCTGGCGCACGCCGCGTTCACATGCGTGTTGGGGCCGCGCGCGCCGATGTACTCGGCGAACTGACTGTGTCCCATCGCCAGTATGCGGAAGATGAAGCGGCGATCGAATTCATACGGCTCATGTTCAAGCTGTTCGCGTATTTCCCGGCTGCGGCGGTTGATCTCGGACAGCGTTTGCGGATCGCTCGTATAGCGGCGCAAATCGTCCAGCAGCGCCAATTGATCCAGCCGGTTCTGATAGGCGAAGTAGCGGTTGAACTCGTCCGCAAACCGATCTAAGCCGGGGAACGCACTGCCGAAGATCACGCCCGTCTCGTCGCGCAGCGCTTCTGGCAGCATCCACCGATCTGGGAGATATTTGCCGGTGGTCGTGGGACGATAGGTCTGCACCAGCGGTATTCCGGCTTCGCGCAGCGCATCAATGCCGGCTGCGATCGCCAGTTGTGTGGTGACGTCCAGCGCTTCGATCAGTTTGGCCGGGACCCCATACTCTTCAGCCAGATCAAATGCCCCCGGCCGGCCGGCCAGCTTGATGACCTCATCCGGATCAGTGATCGTCTCGAAACGTCCGCTGCCATCCTCTGCCTTCACCAGACGGGTGACACGCTTGGCCAACATTCGCTTGCGAAAGCGCTCCGGGATGAGGTCAACGAACTGCTCGCCGCGCAGGATACGCTGCGCATTTTCGAGATCCATCACCCGCTTCTCAGCCCCCGGCAGCCCTAGCCCGACGCCTGTGATCACCACCGATCCCATCGGCGGATCGTTGCGATCATATTGGCGCGGCGCTGGCTGCGCGATCTGGCTGACTGCTTGCTGGATCGCCTGCGTCAGCGCCTGGCTGAGCGCCTCTACCGACACACCCGTCGCGGGTTCCGCCGTGCGGGCGGCGGACGCGCCCGCTGCCGTGCTGACTGTGCTCATATCGCGCAGCGCCGGCGCTGGGTCAGCGCTGACGGCGGGCGCGCTAGCGCTGACCGGCACACTCACCTGGAACACATCCTCGACTGCAAAATACCCTGCCGCGTACAGGCCGCATACCGCCTGGTTAAACGAGGCTATCTCGCCCGTTTTCGGGTGGTTGGTCAGGAGCGAGACCACCCCTTGATCTTCGCCGAAAACATCGTCCACAAAACCCTTCAGCGCCCGCTTGGGGCCCACTTCCACAAAGATGCGCGCTCCGGCTCCATACAGTGTTTCTAACCCTTTCACCCACTGCACGGGCGACGCGATCTGCTGCTGAAGGATGTCCTTGATCGCTTCAACGGTTGTGGGATAGAAGTCCCCGGTCACGTTGGCCACCAGCGGCAGTTGGGGCGGCGCTATGTGCAGCCGGTCGAGCATGACGCGCAGCGGCCCAGAAGCCGGCGCGACGATCCGCGTGTGGAACGCATGACTGACCGGAAGCTGCAGAGCGCGGTAGCCTTTCTCCTCAAACCGTTTGATCGCCTGCTCAACCGCCTTGCTGGCGCCGCCGATCACACATTGACTGCGGCTGTTGATGTTGGCCGGCACGACATACCCATCAACCTCTTTCAGAACCGCTTCCACAACCTCATACGGCGCCAAAACCGCTGCCATCCAGCCGTTGTCGTCCACGCTCACTTTGCTCATCTCGCTGCCGCGCGCCGCCGCCGCCTCCAGCGCATCGGCGAACGGCATAATTCCTGCGGCGATCAGGGCTGCATATTCGCCGAGCGAGTGCCCCATGACCATATCGGGCTGGAACCCATACGCCTGGAGCAAGCGGTAAATGGCAGTGTCAAGCGTCAGCATGGCAGGCTGTGTGATCGCCGTTTGCATCAGGTCAATTTCCGCTTGGGGCGAGGGATCGTCCACAAAGATGTAATCCGTCAGCGGCCTTCCCAGAATTGGCGTCATCACCCGATCCGCCTCAGCGAAGACGGCGGCCACAACGGGCGACACCCGCGCCAATTCGCGCCCCATGTTCAGATATTGGCTGCCTTGCCCTGGGAACAGGAAGGCTACCTTGCCCGGTCGAGTGCCGCTCCCCCGGAAAATGCCCTGCGCCTGAAACGCGCGCCACGCCTGAACGGTATCAAAGCCCATCGCTTTCTGAGCTTTGTGCAGCCGGTCGAGCAGTTCATCCCGATCGCCGAAATCGATCACCAGCCGCTCCCGCGCGCGCGCCTCAACCGGATTGGGCAAACTCAGCGGCGGCGTCCAACCCGACTCAACCCGCTGAACTAGTTCATCGAGTTTATCCTTCAGATCATTCGGCGTGGCAGCGCCGATGGCGACGATGCCCCGCAGGGGCGATGACGCCTGGGGGAAACCAGAAACTGGCTGTATCGACGGCGCAGAAACGGCCGGCGGCACGCTGCCCGACAGTTCCGCGCCAGCAAAAACCCGTCGGCTGCGGGTCAAAGCTCCTGGCACATACTCCTCCAGCACCGCATGGAAATTCGTGCCGCCGAAACCGTAAGCGCTGACGCCGCACCGGCGCGGTGTGCCATTACGGCGCGGCCATTCTTGCGGCTGATGATTCAGATAGAAAGGCGTCTGGCCAAAATCAATATTCGGATTCGGCTGTTCCGCATTGAGCGTGGGCGGCAGGATTTTGTGATAGACTGCCAGCGCCGCTTTCAACAGCCCCGCTGCTCCCGCGCCAGCCTTCAGATGCCCGATATTGCTTTTGGCTGATCCCAGCGCGATGCTGCCGCGAGGCGCTGCGCCGAAGACGGCCGTTAAGCTCTCCACTTCGACCACATCGCCGACCTTGGTGCTCGTGCCGTGGGCTTCAACCAGCGTGGCCGTCGCCGGATCCAAACCGGCATTTTCCCAGGCGCGGCGCATCGCCAACTGCTGCCCGATGGGGTTCGGAGCGGTGATCCCTTTCCCTTTGCCATCGCTCGAACCGCCGACTCCGCGAATGACAGCGTAGATTTTGTCGCCGGCGCGCTCGGCGTCTTCCAGGCGCTTGAGCAGAAATGAGGCTGCGCCTTCGCCCATGACGAACCCGTCCGCCCCTGCGCCGAACGGACGGCTGCCGGTCGCGCTCAGCGCTCCAATTTTGCAGAACTTGACAAAAGTAGATGCGCCCATATTCCGGTCGACGCCGCCTGCCAGCACGGCATCTACATGATGCTCGGTCAGCATCTCGACCGCCGCGTTGATGGCGGCCAGCGTCGAGGCGCAGGCAGCGTCAGCGATGAAGTTCGGCCCGCGCAGGTTGAGCACATTGGCTACACGCCCCGACACGATGTTGGGCAGCTCACCGGGCATCGAGTCTTCGGTCACCGGCGGCAGCGTGCGATCAATCACCTCATGCCAGCGCTGGAGAATCCGCGCCCGCTGCTCAGCCGGAAGCTGCATGAATTCCTCGACTGACAGCAGCGCCCGCGCATATTCCGGAAACGCGATCCGCAGGTGGGTGTCGTAATGCAGCTCGCCGCCCATGGCCGTGCCGATGATGACAGCGGTGCGCTCTGTGTCCAGCGGGCGCTCAGGATAGCCGTAATCCGCCAGCGCTTCGGCGGCAATCGTCACCGCCCACTGCTGCCCCTGATCCATCGCCGCCGCTACGCGCGGCGGAATACGAAAACGCGCCCAATCGAACTGGAAGCCCCGCACCCAACCGCCAATTCGACTGTACGTTTTATCAGGAGCTTTCACGTCGGGATCATAATAGTCCGCCACGCTCCAGCGCTCCGGAGGCACTTCGCTGATGCTGTAGCGTCGGTTGACGATGTTTTCCCAAAAAGCGGGCGCATTCGGCGCATCCGGCAAAATAGCGCCAACACCAACAATCGCAACTGCTCGTTCAGCCGAAGAATCCACGACTCCATCCCCTTATGACTGTTGATCCCCAGATGACTTCCTTCAAATCATCTAGGCTTGGCCGCATACCGCTCTCGGCAATCGTATGCGCCAGTAATGACCGAACGGGACTCGCTTGATGGTCAGGCGGCTGACGCCGCGCTCCGATATGTGATTGATCGAGAATGTTACAGAGAGTACGGCCGCGACCGAGTCCTGGATATCACGGTCGCGATCTAGTTTCCGAATGTCTGGTTCAACTGCGCCGCGCAGTAATCCATATCGGCCAGCAGACCGCTCTGCGCCTGGTAAATCGCCGGCAGACTCAGCGCGTCGGCCAAACGAGGATCCGTTTGACCGGCTCCGATAGTCCAGCGCAAACCGTCAGTGGCCACGTCGAGCGCAGCCTGTCGCGCGTAAATGCGGGAGAGCGCTTGGCGAGTGGGCAGATCGAGGCTGATCGCCTCAGTTGGGCTCTGCACGACTCGTTCGGCGAAGATAGCCGCCGCTTCACTCTGAGCGATCAATTCGCCAAGGCGAAACAAGATATGCTGCTGACGGGTTAGCTTATCCAGGCGGCAGCGCTCCAGGATGACCGCCAGAGCGCGCAGCGCCAGCGCGGCCATACCCGCGCCATTGTTCGGTTCACGCTGGTGAACAGTCTCCAGCCGCGCCGCCCAATCCTGATAGTATGCGCCGCGCGTTTTGAGGTGAAGTTGCCAACGATCGCGCGCGATCGTCCATTCCATGATCTCCGATGTGCCTTCGTAGATCGTCGTAATCCGCACATCGCGCTTGATTTTTTCCACCATGTACTCGCGCGTATAGCCATAGCCGCCCAAGGCTTGAATGGCGTCATCTGCTGCGCGGTTGCCAGCTTCAGTCGCCAGATATTTAGCGACCGCCCCCTCCGTGGCGCGATCCTCCTCGCCATCGTCCAGTTGCTCTGCTACCCACTCAATGTAGGCTCGACAGGCTTCAAGCCGCGCTGCATTGGGAACGATCAACTTATGCGTGTAGCCCTGCTTCTGGCTGAGCGGCGCGCCGGCTTGTACCCGATCCTGCGAGTATCGGATCGCGCGTCGCAGCGCCTCCCAGCCAGCCCCTAGGCCGAAAGCGCCGACCATCAGGCGCGTATAACCGAATACCGCTTGCGCCTGCGCCAATCCCTGACCTTCCACGCATCCCACCAGGTGATCGGCCGGGACGTAAACATCCTCAAGAAACAGGGCCGCTGTGTTGCTGGCGCGGATTCCGTGTTTGTCTTCAGGCTTGCCGTAGGAAAAACCAGGGGCATCCTTTTCAACTACAAACCAAGACGGACCGCCCGGCGCAACCGCCAAGATGGTGTAGAGATCGGCCACGCCGCCGTTGCTGATCCACTGCTTGCGCCCCGTCAGCTTATACCCTACCACGCGGCCGTTTTCCTGGACGGGCACCGCTTTGGTGGTCAGCGCCGCCAGGTCGCTGCCAGCCTGCGGCTCAGTGGCGCCGTAAGCCATGAGCAGACCTTCCTCGGCGACTCGCCCCATCCAGTGCGCTTTCTGCTCAGGCGTCGCCCCCACGGTGATCGGGTCCATACCCAGACAAGTCGCCAGGACGCCGGTAGCAATCCCTAGATCAATCGAACCTAATAGTTCGGTGATTCGATAGATGTCGTATGCGCCGCCGCCCAGACCGCCGTATTCTTCAGGGATGAAGATCAAATGGAGCCCGAGCTGGCTGGAGTCATACAGTTCAGTCAGCACCTGCCGCGGGAATTCGTCCTTATGATCTAGCTCTAGCAAATACTCTGGCGTCAGTTTATCTTCCGCATACTTCCGAATAGTGTCCAGAATCATGTTCCGCGTTTCGGCATCCAATCGAGGCATGTATAACCATCTCCACCAAACTCATTCCAACTTCTATTGCCCGGTAATAAAAGTATCGTAAAGCAGTCGAAAACCGCCAGTGAGTAACAAAAGTAATGATATTTATATGAAAAACGTGAGCCATCTTATCCATAAGATGTATCGTAAGACAGCCTGGTGTGCAAGTATTTGACACGCCGTAAATATCCTCGCTCTGGTCAACGATGATGCGTTACAATGCGCCAGCGATCGCTAGAACCTTTGAGGCTTAATCTTGATCATCAATGGCATCTGGCACAGCCGCCCGGTGACGATCAGCGTCAAACCGAACTGCCTCACAATTAGCCTGGATGGGCCAGCCGAAGCCACAGTTTTCAGCTATGACTACGCCGGCCGGCTGTGGACTGCTTACCTGGATGGCGTCGCCTACCGGCGTGGGCTGGATGGCCGTATGATCGCCAAATGGCGTTTGTCCGGCAGCGAACGCTGCCGGCGCTGGTTGAGCCGGGAAGAGGCGGCAGCGATAGAAGACCGCTGCCGCCAGCAGACGCTGGCGTTGTATCAGGCGCTGACGGGTGATCAAATCCGTCTGACCGCATCACTACCACCGCAGGGACACACTGGCTTTCAGCGGGCAATCGCTTTCGATCGCCAGCGATCAGAAGCGGACGCCGAGCGCTACGATCAGATATACAAGCCCATCGGCATCTTGCCGCCGGATCAATACATGGCGGTCGTCCTTCAAATCACCGAAGGGTGTTCGTTCAACACCTGCACTTTTTGCAGCTTTTACAAAGATCGCCCATTCCGCATTAAAACGCCTGAACAGCTTCGGGATCACGCTCAGGCGGTGCGCGACTTCCTGGGAGACGGACTCAGCCTCAGACGCACAATCTTTCTGGGCGATGCAAACGCGCTGGTCGTCCCGATGGCTCAGTTATTGCCGCTGTTGGACGTCGTTCACGAAGTTTTCGATGTAACGGCGCTTGGCGGACTGTACGCCTTCCTGGACGGTTTCAGCGGCGAGCGAAAAACCGAGGCAGACTACCGGCTGCTGGCTGAATACGGCCTCACCCGCGTGTATATCGGCCTGGAAAGCGGACATCTGCCTCTATTGCAGTTCATGAGAAAACCCGGCGCGCCGCAAGATGCCGTTCAGGCAGTGCGGGCGATGAAAGCGGGCGGCGTCGCGGTTGGCATCATCATTCTGATCGGCGCTGGCGGCCAGCAGTACGCTGACGCTCACGTTCGGGATTCGATTGCGACCCTGAACGCGATGGCCCTGGATGAGCGCGACATTCTGTACTTTTCGGAACTCATCGTAGACGATGATCTGCCCTACGCGCGCGACGCTGCGCAGGCTGGGCTGACTCCGCTCACGCCTGCTCAGCGCGCCCAACAGGCTGAGCAGATTGAGGCCGGGCTGCGCTTCAGTCCAACTGGCGGGCGGCCGCCGATCAGCCGTTATGATATCCGGGAGTTCATTTACTGATGCCGGTTCCACAGAGCGCTTTAGGTTCTACCGGTCTGTCTGTATCACGACTCGGGCTGGGGCTGGCCGCGTTAGGCCGCCCCGGCTACATCAACCTCGGTCACGCTGACGACCTTGGCCGTAATTATTCGCCTGAGGCGATGCAGTCCCATATGCATCAGATGCTCGATGCCGCCTGGCAAGCCGGCATCCGCTACTTCGATGCTGCACGCTCCTATGGACGAGCCGAGGAATTTCTCGGCAACTGGCTGCGCCAGCGCCAGCCTGAGGCGGCTGTCATCGCCTCCAAATGGGGATACACCTATACAGCCGGCTGGCAGGTGAACGCTGATGTGCATGAGGTCAAAGCACATACACTGCCTGTGCTTCAGCGCCAGTGGCAGGAAACACAAGCTCACCTGGGCGCATGGCTGCGCATCTACCAAATCCATTCCGCCACCCTGGACAGCGGCGCGTTGACCGATCAAGCGCTGCTTCGCGCTCTGGCCGCGCTCAAGCAAGACGGGGTGCTCATCGGCTTTTCCGTCAGCGGCAGCCAGCAGGCGCAGACGATTGAACGCGCGGCAGCAGTGCACATTGACGGCGTACAGCTCTTCAACTGCGTCCAGGCGACCTGGAACCTGCTGGAAACCTCGGCGTCATCCGCGCTTCAAGCCGCTCATGCCCTGGGCATGGGCGTGATCGTGAAAGAAGCCCTGGCCAATGGCCGTTTGACCCGCCGCAATACCGACCCCACCTTCAACGACCGGCTGCAGGCGCTTCATCAGCAGGCTGATCGGCTCCAGACGACGATCGAGACGCTGGCGTTAGCCGCCGCTCTGGCGCAGCCGTGGGCAGATGTCGTCCTCAGCGGCGCCGCCACACTTGAACAACTGCGCGCCAACATAACCGCTTTCGAGGTGCGCTGGAACAACCAGGCAGCGATATGCCTGTCTGAGCTGGCGGAAGACCCGCGCGCCTACTGGGAAACTCGCTCAAAATTACCCTGGAACTGATCCATGTCCCAACGTTTATACTACGACGACGCCTATACCACCCGCTTTGAAGCGCGCATTGTTGAGCGGCTGGATGTTCGCGGCCAGCCGGGGATCATCCTGGATCGCACCTATTTCTATCCTGACAGCGGCGGCCAGCCCGCCGACACCGGCCAAATAGGCGGCGCAGACCTTGTCGCGCTGCGCATCCGGGAGAGCGATGCTGCTATCATCCATGTCCTCAGCCATGCCCCACCCGGCGACCAGGTTCAATGTCAGATAGACTGGACGCGCCGCTTCGACCATATG
The DNA here is from genome assembly GCA_937922795.1 of uncultured Anaerolineae bacterium. Classification (GTDB taxonomy): domain Bacteria; phylum Chloroflexota; class Anaerolineae; order Aggregatilineales; family Phototrophicaceae; genus CFX2. The sequence continues at coordinate 44,542 of CALAJK010000055.1, read as the reverse complement.
CAGCATCATACCGGGCAGCATATCCTCACGCAGGCATTCGTGCGGGTCGCCGGAGCAAACACGGTCGGCTTTCACCTCAGCCCGGACAGTGTGACGATAGATCTTGATCAGTTGGGGATAACTGACGCGGTGGTTCGGCAGGCCGAAGAACTCGCCAACCAGATCGTGATCGAAAACCGTCCCGTCACCGCCCGGCTCATTCAGCCAGACGAGGCGGCGCGGGTGCGCATCAGGAAAGCGCCTGACCATTTGGCCACGCAAGGCCTGCGCGTGATCGACATTCAAGATTACGACTTGACCGCCTGCGGCGGCACGCATGTCGCTCGAACTGGCGAGATCGGCCTCATCAAAATACTGCGCCTGGAAAAGCGCGGCGACCGCACCCGCGTTGAGTTCCGCTGTGGGTGGCGCGCCCTGCGCGACTACCAGGCCAAACATGCCATCGTCGCTCAACTTGTCTCCGATCTCACATGCGGCGTGAGCGAACTGCCGGAGGCGGTGAGCCGGCTCCAGCAAGAACGCCGGGCGGCTCAGCGCACGATCAAAATGCTGCGCGAACGGCTCATTGATGAGGAAGCCCAACGCCTGCTGAACAGCGCCCACCCTGAAGGTTCGGTTCGATGGATCGAGGCGGTGTTCACGAATAGAGACCCTGGCGAAATACGTCTGCTGGGGGCACGCCTGACGCGCAGCGCACAGGTGCTGGCGCTGCTGGCCACCTCGGGCGATAAAGCCCATCTCGTCCTGGCGCGCAGCGCCGACCTCGATCTCGATCTGAACAGCGCGCTCAAGGCGGCGCTGGCCGCATTAGGGGGCGGTAAGGGAGGAGGCCCGCCGGATATGGTGCAAGGCGGCGGCATACCGGCTGATGAAGAGAAGGTTGCCGCCGCGCTCCGGGCTGCGCGCGCCAGTCTCCTTCACCCGCGCTGAACACAGCCTACTTGCGTGTGGTCTGACCAGCTTTCTCTCGGTCGGCCAGTTGAGCGGTTGAACGGCGCATATGGGCGTACAGGGGTCGCAAACGGCTATAAAGCCGCTTGTATACACCCTGATATAGATCCTCGTAGATCGACCGAGTCCCAACATCAGGCTCAAAGACGTCGCCTAGTCTCACCATCTCGCGGATCGCCGCGCTGAAATCTGCGTGCAGCCGCAGGCCAACTGCCGCGTCAATCGCCGCACCTAAACCCGATGTCTCGTAAACATGCGGGCGCGCGGTCGGCAGCCCGAAAATATCTGCGGTCAATTGAAGCGCTGCATCGCTCTGCGAGCCGCCGCCAGAGATGCGCAGTTCTGTCACGCGGACGCCGCTGCGCTGCTCGATGCGCTCCTTGGCCTCTCGCAGCGCATAAGCCAATCCCTCCAGAATCGCCCTGTAGAGGTGCGCGCGCGTATGCACATCGCTGAATCCGACGATAGCGCCCCGTGCTTCAGGCCCAGGCACGCGAATGCCGGGCGTCCAGTAAGGCTGTAAAATCAACCCTTCCGATCCTGGCGGAACGCTTCGCACCAGACCGTCAAATAAGACTTCTGGTTCAATCCCACGGGCCTCAGCCAAACGCACTTCGCGTTCGCCAAATTCGCGTTTGAACCAGCTCACCATCCAATAACCGCGATAAATCTGGATTTCGAGGCTGTAGGCTCCTGGCATGGCGGATGGGTACGGCGGAATGAGCGGAATGACTTCGATATACCGCTTATGGGTCGTGTTGATCGAAGCGGTTGTGCCATAGCTCAAACAGCCTACGTGCGGCTCAATACAGCCCGACCCAATCACTTCGCAAGCTTTGTCAGCCGCTGCCGCGATCACCGGCAAACCGACCGGGATTCCGGTCGCTTCCGCCGCCTGCGGTGTGATCTGACCGAGCACAGCTCCAGGCGGCTCCAATTCGGGCAGCAGCTCAGGACTCATGGGCAGCGCCTGCCACTTCCAGTCGCGACGGCCAGCCCACCGCAGCCGCTTGTAGTCGAAAGGAATATAGCCGACCTGACAGCCAACCGAATCCACAAACCGGCCGGTGAGCCGATAAGTGAGATAGCCCGACAGCAGCAGGTATTTATAAGTTCGCGACCAGATATCAGGCTGATGGGTGCGTATCCAGTTGGCCTCGGCTTCAGCCTGAACATAGGCCACGGTCTCCGACGTTCGCGATAGCCAGAAAGCCAATCCCCATAAACCACCCACCGGCGGCAGCCCTTCGGCGCGGCGTTGATCTAACCAAATGATCGCCGGACGCAGCGGCGCGCCGTTCCGGTCGACATTGACGACCGTGCCGCGCTGAGTGGTCAGCGTGACTCCAGCAATGGCCGCCCTCTGAACGCCAGGCAACCGCCACAGCTGCTGACACGCCTGACAAACGGCATCCCAAAAGACGGAGGGATGCTGTTCAGCCCAGCCTGGGTGCTCAGAGAAATAGGGCTCAATTGGTATGCGCGCTTTCTGAACCAAATTGCCGCGCAAATCGAACAGCAGGGCGCGCACACTTTGCGTGCCGTTATCGATCGCCAGGATGCATTCCTCGGCCATAGATCGCCCCTTGAGTATGCGAACTCAGGAGCCGCACACCGTCAAGTTAGAACCGACGCCGACGCGCGTTCAAGTCGCCGACGCGCCCGCATGACGACAGCCCCTAACAGCACACACAGAAACACAACAGCGACAGCATAGTTACGCTGCCAGCGGCTCGGCTGTCCATTTTGCTGCCGCGCCTTTTCAAGCAGCGCCCGATAATCGGGGATAAGAGCGCGATCAGGCAGGCTGTAATGCCTGTGCCACAAATCTTGGTACGCAGCTTCCTCAAGCTCCCAACGCGCATCATCCCATCCCAGTTCGGCCTGACAAATCTGGCGAAAGCGCGGCAGCAGCGCAGCAGCGCCCTCCGGCAGCAGCAGGCCCAGCCTCACCCGACGCAGCAGCAAATCATCCAGATGCACCACGCCCTCAGCGCGCGCCGCCCAACGAAGCTCTGCCCACAAAGTTTCCGTCCCCGGTATAGTCGTCAGCTCGCCGGGCTGCGCCGCTCGTATGACTTGCGCGGCCTCAGTGCCATAGCGGCCCAACAAGCGGCGGCGGCTGGTTTCGTCAAGCTCCTGCCCTATTCCCGGCTCTAGTTGGACGGACTTCAGAACCGGTTCCTTCCCGGATAACTTCCTCAGTTCAGGCAGGCGGTCACTGGCTGCATGCAGCGCATCGAGCGCAATGGCGCGAAAAGTCGTCAGCTTACCGCCGGTGACGGTCAGTAAACCTGCTTCGTCCCAGACTACATGTTCGCGCGACTCTTTGGACGGATCGCTCTTGCCCGTGCCGATGACCGGACGAACGCCCGCGAATGTCGATACAACATCATCAAGGGTGAGGTTGAGAGACGGGAACTGATGAACTACCCCGGCCATGAGATAGGCTGTTTCTTGAGGGCTGATGCGCGGCTCATGATCCACATCGTCACCGTGATCAATGTCGGTAGTTCCAACCAGCGTGACCCCCTGCCAGGGAACTGCGAACATGGGCCGGCGATCAACCGGATGGACAAAAGCGAGCGCTTGCGCAACTGGGAGCCGCCAACCAGCGAACACTAGGTGGCTGCCGCGCAGCGGCCGTATCGCTGGCGCGGCCCCTACTTGCCCCCTCAAACGATCCGCCCAAGCCCCTGTCGCGTTGATGACCAAGCGCGCACGAACGTCGGCGCTGCGACCGCTCACACGATCGACGACTCGCGCGCCTACGACGCTGCCTCCGTCTCGCAAAAGGGCATCTACGCCGGCATAGTTGAGCGCAGCGCCGCCGTCAGCCACTGCTTCGCGGATGACCCGCAGCACCAACCGCGCATCATCGGTCTGGGCATCCTCATAGCGGAAGCCGCCGGTCAAACGCTTCTCTACCACATGAGGCGCGAAAATGCGAAAGTCATCGCGGCCGTAATGTCGGTGCGACCACTGTGACGCCATCAAATCGTAGACAGCCAATGCCGCGCTGTACGCTAACCGGCCAGGGCGATCGCCTTCATAGGTTGCGATGAGAAAGCCCAGCGGCTCAATCAAACCGGGACCCGTCTGCAGCAGTTGCTCGCGCTCGCGCACCGACGTGAGCGTGAGCTTGAACTGGCCGGTCGCTAAGTACCGAATGCCGCCATGCACCAGTTTTGATGAGCGGCTTGAAGTTCCCCAAGCGAAATCCTGGCGCTCAACCAGCAGCGTCTTTAGGCCAGCGCGCGCAGCCTCGCGCAGGATTCCCGCCCCGGTGATCCCTCCACCGACTATCAGCACATCCCAGAGTTGATCGATCTGTGACCACAGCCGATCTCGCCAGCCCTCAGACCACATGTCACACCTTTCAACTCAACTCAACAATTTGCCTGGGTTCATAAGCCCATCCGGATCTAAGTTCGCCAGCATTTGTCGCAGCATCGCCAGCCCCAATGCGCCCTTCTCAGCTTCTAGATAGGGCAAATGGTCAACCCCGACCCCGTGCTGATGGCTGATCGTGCCGCCCTGCTGAACGATCGCGTCGCTGGCCGCTCGTTTGAGCCTGGTCCAACGGTGGAGCGTTTCATCTCGATCGCGAGCCAGGCGAAAAATATAGGTGGTGTAAATGCTGGAGCCATGAGGATACACATGCGAGAGATGGGTGAAGACGTGCACCTGCTCTTCAGTCTCGGCCAGCGCGCTGCGCAGCCCAGCCTCAATCGCCGCGATCATCGCTGGTGTATTCGCCCAGGATGTGGCAGTTTCCAACGTGTCGACGCCATACCCCAATTCCCACAGCGTATTGCGCAAATAGGGCGTGCGAAAACGCGACTTCCGCCACTGCCTGCCCAATACCGACGGCGCGCGCACACCCCCGTGCTGCCGAGCGATGTGAAATGCGGCGCGCAGAGTAGGCCTTGCCAGAGCGTTCAGCCCGGTGTAACCGAGCAGCAGCATCGCTTTCTGATCGCCGATGCCTCTCAATTTGAGCCACCGCTCTAGCGCGCTGACCAACGAACGGTGACCGGTCAGCATGAGCGTCGTCTCGGTCTCCGCCGCCGTGCTCAATCGAAGCATGGACAGCGGCAGTCTGGCCTGTGCCAGGCTGCGCACGGCCGCCATGCCCGCATCAAATTCTGGGAAGAAAATGGCGTGAAAACTCTCGTGCTCAGGCAGGCGGGATATGCGCACGGTCGCTTGGGTGATGATGCCCGCTCGCCCCTCCGAGCCTAACACCAGCTCGCGCAAGTTCGGCCCGGCCGCCGACGCAGGCATGTTCGGGATGACCAGACGGCCGGACGGCGTTTCGGCTTCCAGCCCCACCAACAGACCTTCGATCCGCCCGTAATGCAGAGACTGCTGCCCGCTGGATCGCGTCGCAATCCAGCCGCCGAGCGTTGAATACTCAAACGATTGTGGGAAATGTCCCAGCGTGTATCCACGCGCCCTGAGCTGGGCTTCCAGATCCGGGCCGCGAACGCCTGCGCCGAATGTAGCCATCAAGCTCGTCTCATCCAGCCGTACAAGCCAGCTCATCCGGCTCAGATCTACTGTCACTGTAGGCGCATCAATCGAGAGCGGGTTGATATGGCCCACGACGCTCGTGCCGCCCCCGTAAGGGATCACCTTTGCGCCGACACGCTTGGCATATTCCAGCGCGAGGCGCACATCTTCAACGCTCGATGGATAGATAACCCCATCGGGCAGTGCGTCGATCTGACCGCTTCGCAGCGCCACCCAGTCGGGGAAACTTTGGCCGCGGGCGTGGCGCAGCCGGCACTCAGCATCTTGCCGCATCAAGGGATGGCTCGGCAGGCGAGAAGGGACAATCCCGCTGATGACCGCCTCCAGCGTCGCATCAACGGGCGACTGAGGATGACCAATGCGCTCCCGCAGAAAGGCAAGCGCGCTGCTCGGCAGTTTATAGTCTACAGCATCGTCGCCCCATCCATTCCAGCGTCGCATCACAACCTCCGCAGTACACCCACTAGTCTTCGGCTGATGACGCCGCCTGAAGCCACAACTCCACGCTCTCGCGCATGACCCGGCGCGTACAGTCCGCCGCTGCCGCAGGATCATCGGCCAGCGCCGCCTGGTATAGCTGCTCGTAATAGTGCGCCGAGCTGGCGCGCGCCGGCTCAATCGAAAAGTAGATCTGGGCCAACTTTTCGTAGAACTCTGAAAAGCTGTTGAGGATGAGCGCGTAAACAGGGTTGCCGGAAGCGATGGCCAACGTTCGCTGCAGCGTCCAATCAAAATGCGCCCAATGCTGCGGAACGCTGTCCAGGACATCGCGCGCGTTGAGCAGCGTTATCACTGTTTGCGGCGCATGCTCAACCGCCAGCCGTGTGTAGGATGGAGCCAGATCTGCGCGCACACGCAGCAAGTTAGGCACAAATTCCGGCGGAAGTCTGCGGCTGTGGCGCACAATGCCGCTCAAGACATTGAGTCCGCCCTCCCACCAGAAATCATTGACGCGCGTCGGTTTGCCTTGATGAATCGTGATCCAGCCATCGCGCTCCAGCCGCCGCAGCGCCTCGCGCAGCGTCGGCCGGGTCACCCCTAATTGGGCCGCCAGTTCACGCTCGGCGGGCAGCATTGAGCCAGAGGCAAACTTGCCTTCTATGATCGCAGCGATGAGCTGGCTTTCTGCGTGATCGATCGGGCGAGTTGGCGACATCGCGAACATCCATCTGCCTCAATTCTGACCACTGGTCAGTGGTCTGACCAGTTAAGCACATTAAAACACGAATCAGAGGCGGCGTCAAGCAGGCTGTTGGCAGGCCGACAGCAGCCGCGCCAGGTCGCTGACGATCGCCCCCGCTCCGGCTCTCACGTTACCAGACATTGGCGCGCCGAACTCAACCTGTTCTACCTGAACGCCCAACACGACGACTTCGCAGCCCATCTCAATTCGGAGATACTCCGCCAGCACGGCCAGCGATACGGTATGGGTAGTCGCCGTCGACTGAGACGCTTCTTCGGGAACGATCAGGCGCGCTTGCCCTGGAGACAGATTCAGCCACCCAGCATCAATCAACACGACCAGATCGGGCTGGAATCGGCGCAAACCACTGGCAGCGTTCTCTGGCGCGACGCCGCCTTCGATCACCAGCAGATCATCGCTGCGCAACCCACAGTCTCGCAACTGGCGCGCGATCCACACCCCAACCGCATCATCGCCGCAAAGCTCCTGCCCGACCCCGATCACGGCGATCCGGCATGGGCGCTCAACCGGTTTTAGCCGGTTCAGCATCCGGCTGAGTATTTCTCTCCACAAGGCGCTGCAAGTCATGCTCATCTCCGTAGTACACAGTGAACGCCTGCTTGTTGGTTGCCGCCAGCTCCCAATCTTCTGGAGACATTTGCAGGCAGTTAAATCGACAGCTCTTCACACACTGGGCACAGTAGGTACACCGGTCAGCATGATAGCGCATGACAAAACGTTTGTTTTGCTTGTCAACCGTGATGATCTCGATCGCATCTGCCGGGCAGTCTTTCGAACACAAACCGCAGCCTACACACTGCGCCGGGTTCCAATGCAGCTTGCCGCGCAGCCGGTCAGGCGCTGGTCGTCGTTCAGACGGATAGATTTGGGTCGCCGGGGGATGAACCAACGAGCGCAGAATATCCACCAGCATGCTCCCAATCTTCACAGCGCCACCTCCCCTATCACGATCAAGACAAGCCACTGAGCCAGTGCCAGCAGCGCGCCCACACGCCACCACAAACCTACCGTCTGGTCAATTCGCAGCCGAGTCATCAGCGTCTGCAAAGAGGCTAGGACGATCAGCAGCGCGCCCGTCTTCAGAAAATAATCCAGCACATTGTGAATGCCGCCGAGATAGAACGTGGCGACCAGCGTCAAGCCGCCGATTAACTCGACGTTTCGTCCCAGATAGAACAGCGCCAGACCGCGGCCGCTGTACTCTGTCAAAGCGCCAGCCACGATCTCGGTCTCCGCCTCTGGCGCATCGAACGGCCGCATCTCCAATTTGCCCATCAGGCCGATCAACGCCACCACAAAACCGATTGGTTGGATGAACAGCAGCCACTGCTGGCTGTTATGCGCCATGATGTCGGCGATCTGCCAGCTTCCGGCCACTGCCGCCGGCCCGAGCATCGCCAGAAAAAAGGGCACTTCATATGAAAATAGCTGGGTGAGCGTTCGCGTCGCGCCCACCAGAGCAAAGCGATTGCGCGTATTAGCTCCCGCCAGCCCGGTGCACAACGTCAGCAAGCTGAGCATATACACCGTGACAATCAGATCGCCCGGAAAACTGAACACAAACCTGCCGGCAATTGGCAGATAGAGCGCCGCCGTCAAGACACCCGCCAGCGCCACGATCGGCAGCGCAAAAAAGAGGCGCGGATCGGCGCGTTCTGGCACAACCTCTTCTTTCGCCAGCAGCTTGATGATATCAGCGAGCGGCTGGTACCAGCGCGGACCAATACGGTTCTGTAAGCGCGCGATCAGCTTGCGATCAATCCACTCAAAAACTAGGCCGTTCGCCAAGACGAATAAACCGCCGGGGAAGATCAGCAGGCTCACCAACGCCCCTAGCCCAGTCGGCGCGTTCACAGCCGCCTCCGGTAGTACGCCTGGCTGTACTGGCGCAGTTGCTGCCACGACCACACAGCGCTCGTTGCATCTCCTGCCTTAGAGATGGTCACGGCGCGATCATTGCATGAGAAACACGGATCAATGCCCGCCAGGATCATCGGGACATCGGCCAACTGCTGCCCAACTGCTGTCACCAGCACCGACGCCATGTTGCACAGCGTGGGCGTCCGCACCTTCACGCGCTCCGGGTTATCAGCGCCGTTGCTCTTGATGAAATAGAACAGCTCACCGCGCGGGGCCTCAACGCGGCTGATCGCCTCGCCAGCCTTCGGACGCCGCGGCATGCGCACGTTCAGGTCGCCCGGTGGCATTTGTTCGAGGATGACGCGGATCAAGCGGTAGCTCTCGAAAAGTTCTTTGAGGCGCACCACAAACCGGGCTTCCAGATCGCCCGCCGTCTCGATGACCGGCTGCACCGGAATATCACGATAGGCCGCGTAGGGCGCTTCCACGCGCACATCGCGCAGCACCCCTGAAGCGCGCGCGGTCGGCCCGATGACGCCGAGCTGTTCAGCCTGTTCGCGCGTTATCACGCCGACCCCACGGGTGCGCTGCACGAACACCTGATCGGTTGTGACCACGTTCAGATAGTGCCGCGTCCGGGTCTCCAGGAAGTTCACGCCCCGCTCGATCGCTTTCCGATTGTCGTCCGTCACATCGAACTTCACGCCGCCCAACATATTAGCTGAGTAGTTCACCCGGTTGCCGGTCAGCGATTCGAGGATGTCCATTACCGTCTCACGGTCGCGCCAGGAATACATGAACAGCGTGTCAAAACCAGCTTCATGAGCGGTCACGCCCAACCAGAGCAAATGGCTGTGCACGCGCTCCAATTCCGCAATCAGCACGCGGATCGCCTGAGCTCGTGGCGGCGCTTCCACATCGGCCAGCTTCTCAACCCCCAAACAATAGGCGGTCGCGTGAATATGGGAACAGATGCCGCAAATGCGTTCAAGTAGATACAAGTTCTGTACCCAATTCTGGTTTTCGGCTGCCTTTTCAATGCCGCGATGCGCGTAACCCAAACGCACTGTCGCCCCGGTGACCACCTCGCCGTCTACCGAGAAATCGAAGTGTCCCGGCTCTTTCAGCGCGGGATGCTGTGGGCCGATCGGTATCGAGAATCGCTTAGGAACGGAGCCCGTAGTCATCTCACTTCTCCAGCACGGCGTCTTTGCGCAAGGGGTAAACACCGTCAGGCCAATCGTCAGGCAGGAACAACCGGCTTTGGTCTAACAGACCGATGACGCGAATGCCAAACATCTCTGACAGTTCACGCTCAGCCACGCTGGCCGCAGGGATAATGCCGGTGATGCTCGGCACAACCGAGTCAGCATGCGCTATGCGCACCCTCAGCGTTAACAGCGCTGCCCCTGACCCGAAGTGGTACAGGACTTCGTACTGTTTCGCCTCGGCGCCGAGATCCAGACCGGTGATCGCCACCAGATAACCCCATCGAATATTCATCAGCGCGGCAACCGCGCTTGGGAGATGGGAGCGATCTAGGACGATGTCGAGCCGGACCGGCTCCGGCGCATCCGCTTCCTGCGCCCAAGGTGACAGCGCTTCCTGCGCCTGCCGCAGCCTATCCTCGGTTGTCATCGCGCCACTCTCCCTCCTGCTCTGCGTTCGCCGACTGCGTTTTAGCCCCGCGCAGCTTCTCTAGCAGTTTCACCACACCATCGATGATCGCCTCTGGTCGTGGGGGACAGCCAGGAACATACACATCAACCGGTATCACTTCGTCAATGTGGCCGATGACGTTGTAGCAGCGGTGAAACGCGCCCCCAGAGATGCTGCACGATCCCACTGCAATCACAAATTTCGGCTCTGGCATCTGCTCGTATATGCGCCGCAGACGCTCGCGCGCTTGACGTGTGACCGGCCCCGTGCAGATTAATACATCGGCATGGCGCGGACTGCCTTGCAGTTTGATCCCCAGACGCTCCACATCATAGCGCGGCGTCAGCGTCGCCAAGATTTCGATATCACAGCCGTTGCAAGAACCACTGTTGAAGTGGATCACCCAAGGTGAATTCACACGCGCCCAGGTTTTGACTTGGTCTAAAGCATTCGTCCACAGGTCAGCCAGTTTGAGTTGCACGCTTCTCACCTCATCCAATCACCAGCGCCAGCAGCGACAAGGCCAAACCCAGCAGATAGACACCTGCGATCGGGGATAGATCGCTGGTTCCTAGAACCAGCACGCCCAGGTGCAGAATGCCGAAAAACAGCGCCACCAGAAAGAACGGGCGATAGCCGGGAGCGCCTGATCGTTCCGGCGCTTCTTCACCGCTGGCATAGGCTGTAGAAGTTCGCGAGCCGCCAGCGCCAGGGGCAGCCATGTGCCGCCCCAGCAGCGCCAATAAGCTCACCAGCGCTAAATACACCCCAAACGCTAACGGCGGCGTCAACAGACTCTCCATCCGCCCTCAACCTCCCAGAACGCTAGCCGGCGCAACTAACCAGCGCACCGCATCCGGCCACAGACCCAACAACACGATCAGAAACGATAGCACGACCAGCGGAATGGCCATCAGCCGGGGCAGCGGCAGCCGCGTCTGCCCTTCGGACGCGCCTTCTCGGTAAAGGGCATTCACCACCGGCAGATAGTAGCCCAACGACAACACGCTGTTGAGCGCGGCAAAGACGACCAACGCGGTCACCCATGGCGAATTTGCCGCCAGCCCGGCGGCGAAGATTTGCCATTTCGACATGAAACCGGCCAGCGGCGGAATCCCCGCCAGGCTGAACAGCGCCAGCGTCAGCGCCAGCGCCAACAGGGGGCAGCGCCGCGCCATCCCGGCCAGATCATCGAGCCGCAGCCCGTGTTCTCTCCCCACAGGTCTGCTCAGCAGATACAGCGCTGCGCCAATGCTGAAGAATGCTAAGCCCTTCATCACGCTATGATTGAGCGCATGGAACAGGCCGCCGTATACGCCTGCTGTCTGGCCCGCATGCAAACCGAAGCCAATACCCAGCATCACATAGCCCAGATGCCCCATGCTGGAATAAGCCAGCAAACGTTTGACATCGCGCTGGCGAAATGCCAGCAGATTGCCCGCCAAAATGCTGGCCGCGCCGAAGAGCATGAACAAATCTGCCCACGGGATAGCCGCGCTCAACGCCGCCGTCACGCGCAGCAGGCCGACCAGGCCGGCCTTGCTGACCGCGCCGGCCAGGACTGCGCTGGAAACGCTAGGAGACTGAGTGTAGACATCCGGCAGCCAGGTATGCATCGGCACGATGGCCACTTTCACCCCAAACCCGATGAAGCACAAAGCGCTGCCGATCGCAGCCATGGCGCTGTGAGGCGCTGCCTGTGCGATCAGATCGAGATTCAGCGTTCCCGTATCCAGCAGTATCAGAGCGATGCCGAAGACGACTAGGCCGGAACCCATCGCGCTCTGCACGACATACTTGAACCCGGCTTCCAGATTGAGCGCCTCATCGTGAAAGATCACAACCAGCAGATACGAGGCCGCGATCATGGTTTCAAACCAAACCCACAGATTGAACAGATCCCTCGCGCCCGCCAGCCCGATCATCGCGCCGGTCAGCGCCAGCAGCGCCGCGTAGTATTTCTCCGAACCGGCGCGCGCTTGAAACATCTGACGGGCGAAAAAGACTGCCAGCGTGCTCAACCCCAGCGCCAGGGCAGCCATATACATCGCCAGGCCGTCCAACCGGAAAGCGATCATGCCATATTCAAACTGAGGCGTTTCGCCGGCGGCCAACTGGCCCGCCATCGCCACGAACATCGCCCAGGCGACCAACAAAACGACCAGGGCGACAAATTGCGCCAGGCCATGCCGTCGGCCGGAGAACCGTCCGACGAAATAAGCGAGAGGCGACGAAAGCAGCGGCAAAGTCAGCAGCCCAACCGGGAGCGCCGCGTTCATCCTGTCCTCCACAGCGCGACTAGGAGCAGGACTGTCGCAATTCCCACGATCATGATGGCAATATTCCAGTTCAAATAGCCGGTCTGGATTTTGCTCAATCGCTGAGCGCTCAACCCAACCACATGCGCCAGTCCTCGATCAGCGCCGCCAATGCCGTTCAGGTCGAACCGGCTGAGCGCAACACCCAGGCGGTTGAAGGGGTAGACGACAGCCTTCACCGACAGTGCATCCAAGCCCCAACCCTGCTGTATGCCTGGGAACAAACGCCCCAAATGCTTTTCGAGAGGATCAGCATGGCTCACATCAGCCTTGCCGCGACCATACAGCGCCCACGCCAGACCAACGCCCGCCAGGGCCACTGCTGCTGCCAGCGCTGCCACTGTTGGATTGAACCCAGCCTCATGAACCGGCAGCCCGGACTCTTCCCACCAATGCGCCAGCAGACCGTTCCCAGGCAGATTGAGCGCCCCGCCCACGGCTGAAAACAGCGCCAAGATCAGCAGCGGCCAGATCATGACGCGCTCGCTCTCGGCGGCGGCGACGGCCGCCTTGCTCCGCGGTCGCCCTGCGAAGATCAGAAGCCCTTGTCGGGCGACGTACAGCGCGGTTAGAAAAGCCGCCGCGAAGAGTAAAATGAAGATGGCGGGATGATACTCGTAAGCCGAGGCCAGAATTTCATCCTTGGAGAAAAAGCCTGAGAACGGCGGCAGCCCTATCAACGCCAGCGCCCCTGCCCAATAAGTGATGAAAGTCCAGGGCATACGCCGCCACAGACCGCCCATGAAGCGCATATCCTGTGCGTCGAAATCGGCCTGCCTCCCATGGTGCTTCAAGGCATGAATGACTGAACCCGCCGCCAAAAACAACAGCGACTTAAAACAGGCGTGCGTCATGAGATGGAATAGGCCCGCGCTCGTGCTGCCAATGCCCGCCGCCGTGACCATAAACCCGAGCTGGCTGATCGTTGAAAACGCCAACACCCGCTTGATGTCTGTCTGCGCCAGCGCTGCGCTCGCGCCAAACAACGCGGTGACGGCCCCAACGGCCGCAGCCGTCATCTGCGCTGCTGGCGCCAGCACGAACAACGCCTGCATGCGGATGATGAGATACACCCCGGCAGTCACCATCGTCGCCGCGTGAATCAGCGCTGAGGCCGGCGTCGGACCGGCCATCGCGTCGGGAAGCCACAGGAACAAAGGAAGCTGAGCGCTTTTGCCGGACACACCCAACAGGAGCAGCAGCGCCATGGCCGTCGCTATGGGCGCGCCCAGCTCAAGGGTGTGGGCGGCCTGCTCCAGAACTTCCTCAATCGCCAGCGTCTTGAACGTCCAGAAGATCATGAACAGCGCCAGCAGCAAACCCAGGTCGCCGACGCGGTTGACGATGAACGCTTTGCGCGCCGCTGTGCTGTTCCTCCAGCCCTCACCTTTGGTCTTGTCAAACCAGAAGCCGATGAGTAGATAAGAGCACAGTCCTACGCTTTCCCAACCTACGAACATCACGACCAGATTGTCAGCCGTGACCAGCAGCAGCATGGCTGCGACGAATAGATTGAGGTAAATGAAGAAGCGCGTGAACCTGGCGTCACCGCGCATATAGCCGATCGAATAGACGTGGATGAGCAAACCGACCAGCGTCACCACCAACATCATGAGCGTGGAGAGCAGATCAACGCGCAGCGCCCACGTCACATGCAGGTCGCCGACGGCAATCCACGAACCGAGGGTGATGACCGAGCCTTCTGGCTCAGCGGCCAACGCCCCGGCGGTCAACGCTGCCGCAATTCCCGCGCCTGCGACCATGATCGTCGCCAGCACGCCCGGCCAGGGTTCGCGCAGCCTCCGGCTGAGCGCCAGATTGAGCAGCACGCCGGCCAGCGGAAACGCAATCGAAAGCACGACCCAATTGAACATACACGCCTCGCGGCCTGAGATTTAGCCGCGCAGTTTGGATACAACCTCAATATCAAGTGAGCCGAGGCGGCGCCGCACCAGCACGGCCAACGCCAGACCAATGACAGCCGCGACGGTATCGGCGATGATCAGCGTCACCCCCAGGCTCTCGCCCAGGCCGCGCTGACCGACGGCATCCCCAGCCAGGACGACCGCAATCAACCCACCTTTCATCATCAATTGGAGCGCGATCGTCAGCTTGATCAGATTACGCAGCGCTAACAATCCGTACAGGCCTACGGCCAGCAGCGCAAATGCGGCCACTAATCCCCAGATCATTGCGGTGAACCCACTTCTTCCAGATCAACCTCAGATTTCTCTGCAACGCGAAACTGTGCGGAAGGTTCATCAGACTCGGCTTCAACCCACAGAGATGACGCCCCCGGTTCCTCGCGATCATCGGCCAGCAGCGCCAGCAGTCCCAACACGCCCGCGAAGATGAGCGCGAGCTGCGCTGCCACGTCTGCGCCGCGAAGCTGCCATAACACGGCGCTCAGGCTCTCATCGGGGGCCGCGTCGGCGGAGGAGGAAATGCCAGCGTTCAAAAGCAACCCCGCCGCCAGAATCAGCACCGCTGCCGGCAGCGCAATCGCCATCCAGCGCGGGACTACCGGTTGATGCGGCTCGCTGTCCTCGCCAACCATGGTGATGGCGAACACCATCAAAATGGTGACAAGCCCCGCCCCAACGCTCAGCTCAATGACCGCGATAGCATGAGCGCCCAGCGCGTATAAAAAGAGCGCAATGCACGCGCTCACGCCCGCCAGCCACAGCGCGGCGATCAGAAGCTGAGCCGAACGGACTGCCTGGATCGCACAGATCAACGCGACCAACAGCAGAACCAAACTTTCCACCCGATTTGCTCCTTACCATACAGCAAAATGTAAATCGTCATAACAAATTTTGGCAGTGTAGAACGGCATACCCGATTGTGACGTTTCTCCCGAATTTATTCTTCGCTTAAAGATTCCTTCATCCTGACTTCTAGCTTGTTCACACACGGCCTTCAGTAAGCCAGCACTTCGGCTTGAATGCCTGCTTTGTCTCCACCCAACACTAACCCACAGCTTGTGACATATTTCACGATACGACCTGTGCTTTGTCATACCGATCACCGGATTGAAAGCCATACAATAAAGCCTAGGAGGATTAGATGCCATGACCACCGCCCCCCTGTCGTTCATCCTCGAAAGTGCTCATCTACAACAGCTCTTCGATGCGCTCGCCCGCCATGGATATCACATCATTGGCCCCACGCTGGGCGATCAGGCGATCATTTACGACGAAATCACCTCGGTAGATGATCTGCCGGTTGGCTGGGTGGATGAGCAGTCCGGCGGCACTTATCGGCTTCACCAGACCAAGACGCCGATCTACTTCGGCTGCACCACCGCTGTGCAGTCTTGGAAACGCTGGCTGCACCCGCCAACAGAAGTCCTGTGGCGCGCTCGACGCACTGACAGCCAGTTTGAAATCCTCGCAGATGAACAGCCGACGCCGCGCTATGCTTTCATTGGGGTGCGCCCCTGCGAGCTGCAAGCCATTCGCATTCAGGATCGCGTCTTCCTTGAGGGAGAGTTTGTTGAAGCCCGTTACCGCGCACGTCGGGAAGCCGCTTTTATCATCGCTGTGAACTGCGGCCGCGCCGGGAACACCTGCTTCTGCGCGTCCATGGGCTCAGGCCCCGAAGCGCGTGAAGGCTTTGATCTCGCGCTGACCGAAGTCCTTGAGGGCGACCGCCACTATTTCGTGGTCAAAACTGGCAGCGCTGCCGGTCAAGCGCTACTGGCGGAGATCCCTCACCAACCTGCCGGCGACGCAGAAATCGAGGCGGCGGCACACATCATCGCCGATACTAGCGCCCACATGGGACGAGAACTCAACGTAGATGGTCTGCGCGATCTGCTGTATCGCAACTATGAACATCCACGTTGGGAAGCGGTCGCTCAGCGCTGCTTGTCTTGCGGAAACTGCACGCTGGTCTGCCCCACCTGCTTTTGCGTCACGATTGAGGATGCGACAAACCTCAACGGAGACGAAGCGCAGCGCGTTCGCAAGTGGGACTCTTGTTTCACGATGGACTTTTCATACATTCACGGGGGCAGCGTCCGCTACTCGGCCAAATCGCGCTATCGCCAGTGGATGACCCACAAGCTGGCCACTTGGGTTGATCAGTTCGGGACATTTGGCTGCGTCGGCTGCGGCCGCTGCATCACCTGGTGTCCAGTGGGCATTGATATCACTGAAGAGGCGCGTCTCATTCGAGCGGCCGATAACCAGACAGTCGTCAACAAAAAGGCAAATCATGATGAAAGCGTTTGATGAGATCCTGAAAGAAACCAAATTCTTTCACGGCCTGGCGCCTGAATACATCCAGCTTCTGGCCGGCTGCGCCAGCAACGTACGCTTTGACCCTGGCGAATACGTGTTCCGCGAAGGCGAATCGGCCAATGCCTTCTACCTGATTCGACACGGCCAGGTGGCGTTAGAACTGCACGATCCTCGCCGTGGTCAGCTCATCATTGACACGCTCAATGAGGACGAGGTTTTAGGCTGGTCCTGGCTTTTCCCTCCCTACAAATGGGTCTACAGCGCTCGCGCCGTCATCTTAACGCGCGCCATAGCGATGGATGGTAAGTGTTTGAGGGACAAATGTGACAGCGATCCAGTTCTGGGTTATGACCTCATGAAACGCTTCGCCGTCGTCATGATTGATCGGTTGCAGGCTACCCGACTCCAGGTGTTGAACGTCTATGGTTGAACAAGCCCTCTTCCAAGATCAGCTGGTTGCCGACCCGATGACATCTACGCCGTTCCGCATCGGGCGGGTAGTCAAAGAATCCTACGACACGTTTACGCTCGAATTAGTGCCGCAGGGACGATACCAAACCTTTCCTTTCGCGCCCGGCCAATTCAACATGCTCTACGTCTTCGGCGTCGGCGAAATCCCCATCTCGATCAGCGGCGACCCTCAGCATCCTAGTCTGCTAGTGCATACCACACGCGCCGTAGGGACAGTGACGAAAGCCATGCGCGCGCTCAAGGTGGGCGATGCGATCGGTGTGCGCGGCCCCTTCGGCAGCGCCTGGCCGGTCAAAGAAGCGCGTGGTTATGACGTGGTGTTTGTCGCCGGCGGCATTGGTCTGGCGCCGCTGCGCCCTGCCCTGTATCAGGTGCTGGCCCAGCGTGATCGTTACGGCAAGATCGTGCTGCTGTATGGCACGCGCAGCCCTGAGGATATTTTGTTCCGCTCCGAGTTAGAAAAGTGGCGATCGCGTTTCGACCTGGAAATCTACGTGACGGTAGATTACGCCAACAGCAAATGGCATGGTAACGTAGGCGTTGTCACCCGCCTCATCCCTAAAGCGCCGTTTGACCCGCTCAATACGATTGCGATGGTATGCGGCCCCGAAGTCATGATGCGCTTCACCGCTCTCGAACTGCAAAAGCGCGGCGTTCCGAGCGACCATATCTACATCTCCATGGAACGCAATATGAAGTGCGCCACCGGCTTTTGCGGGCACTGCCAGTTCGGCCCGACTTTCATCTGCAAAAACGGCCCGGTATATCCCTACAACCAGCTTCAAAGCTGGCTCGCCCTCTGGGAGGTATGAGCATGGCGCGCGAACACCCACCCAAACTGGCCGTCTGGAAATTCGCCTCTTGTGACGGCTGCCAGCTCAGCCTGTTGGACTGCGAGGACGAGCTTCTCGAAGTCGCCGGGGCGGTCGAGATCGCTTACTTTCCTGAAGCCACACGCGCCGTCATCCGCGGCCCTTACGACATCTCTCTAGTCGAAGGCTCAATCACGACTGACCATGATGCCAAACGCATCCAGCAGATTCGCAAGCAGTCTCGCTTCTTAGTCACAATCGGCGCGTGCGCCACCGCCGGCGGCATCCAGGCGCTGCGCAACTTTCAGGATGTGGACGAGTTCATCAGCACAGTTTACGCGACCCCGGCTTACATCAGCGCGCTCGATAAATCAACGCCTATCGCCGACCATGTTTTCGTGGATTTTCAGTTGCGCGGCTGCCCGATCAACAAATATCAGCTCATCGAGGTGATCAGCGCCTACTTGAACGGCCGCAAGCCCAACGTGCCTACCTACAGCGTCTGCATGGAATGCAAACAGCGCGGGGCTGTTTGCGTGATGGTGGCTGACGGCAAGCCCTGTCTCGGCCCCGTGACCCAGGCCGGCTGCGGCGCTTTATGTCCGGCTTACCATCGCCCCTGCTTCGGCTGCTACGGCCCGATGGAAACCCCTAACACCGCCTCGCTGAGCGCCTGGTGGAAACAGCTTGGTGTCTCCGACGGCGAAATTGTGCGCGCCTTCCGCAGTTTCAACGCCTACTCCGAAGCCTTTCGAAAGGAGAGCGAGGCTCATGAACGCTCAGACCATTAAGGTTGACTACCTAGCTCGTGTTGAGGGCGAGGGCGGGCTGCATGTGCGCGTCAAAGATGATCGCGTCGTCGATGTCAAATTGAAGATCTTTGAGCCGCCTCGGTTCTTTGAGGCTTTCTTGCGCGGACGTCAGTACAGCGAAGCGCCCGACATCACGGCGCGAATCTGCGGTATTTGCCCGGTCGCTTACCAGATGAGTTCGGTTCATGCGATGGAACGCGCTTTCGGCGTCATCATCCCTCAACCACTGCGTGAACTGCGGCGTCTGCTGTACTGCGGAGAGTGGATCGAGAGTCATGTCTTGCACGCCGCCATGCTGCACGCGCCGGACTTTTTGGGTTACCCCGATGCAATTGTGATGGCCAAAGACCATCCGGATGTCGTCCGAAAAGCGCTTCAGTTGAAGAAAATCGGCAATGACATCGTCAACCTGGTGGGCGGGCGCGAGATCCACCCGATCAATGTGCGGGTCGGCGGCTTCTACCGAACGCCCACACGCCGGGAAATCCGCCAGTTGAAAGAGCGCCTGCTGGTCGGTCGTGATCTAGCAGTGGAATTCGCGCGCTTTGTCGCGGGTCTGCCGTTCCCAGAGTTCCGGCAGGACTACGAGTTTGTGGCGCTCCGCCATCCTGATGAATACCCCTTCAATGAGGGACGGCTAGCTTCCAACCGGGGGCTGGACATCGACATCGCGGATTATGAAAACCACTTCATCGAAGAACATGTGATACACTCCACGGCGCTGCATTCGCGCCTGAAAGATCGCGGCGCTTACCACGTTGGCCCGCTGGCGCGTTACAATCTAAACTTCGACCGGCTGCCCCCTGCTGTGCAGGCGCTGGCGCGTGAACTCGGCTTTGAGCCCCCGCTGACCAACCCCTTCCAGACGATTGCAGCCCGCGCGCTTGAGACGCTCTACGCCTGTGAAGAAGCGCTGCGTATCATCGACAGCTATCAGATGCCTGACAGTCCCTCTGTGCCTGTCCAACCGCGCGCCGCGACCGGCTGGGGCTGCACTGAGGCCCCGCGTGGCATCCTCTACCACCGCTACACGCTGGACGAGACCGGCGCAATTCTTGAAGCCCGTATCGTCCCGCCCACTTCGCAGAACCAAAAGAGCATCGAAAGCGATCTCTGGCACTTTGTCGAGCAAGCGCTGGACTTTCCCATCGATCGCCTCACCTGGCACTGTGAGCAGGTCGTCCGCAATTACGATCCGTGCATTTCCTGTTCAGTTCATTTTCTCAAGCTGAACGTCGAACGTGAGTGATCTGCCTCTCTCTCAGCCGGCGCCAGTGCTTTGCATCGGCGTCGGCAATCCGCTGCGCGCCGATGACGCCATCGGGCTTTTGGTCGCGCAGGCGATCCTGAACAGACAACCGGCTGCCGTTCATGTTGTCGAGTCGAACGGCGACGGGACTGAGCTGCTGTCAACATGGGCAGCCTACCATGCTGTCATCATCATAGATGCGGTTGCGTCGGGCGGTTTGCCAGGCCAGATCTATCGCTTCGACGCCGGGTCTTTGCCGCTGCCGATGCGCCCCTATACCGCCAGCAGCCACGGCTTCGGCGTCGCCGAGGCGATTGAGATGGGCCGAGCGATCAATCAACTGCCGCGTGTGCTGATCGTCTACGGCATCGAGGGCGGCAGCTTTGAACTGGGCAAACCCCTCACGCCAGCCGTGGTTGCGGCCGTTCCCATCGTGGCCGAGCGGATCATGGCCGACATCCACGCCATGCAGCAGGCCGCCCCGATCACCTGACCGACGGCTGACGGACAAATGGTCGAACGGCTGGTTTGAGGCTACAATAGACCTGTCTTCGGAAATGAGCTGTTGGGCGATGCACGAACTTTCCATCACCGAAAACCTGCTCGAACTGGCTTTGAAACACGCTCGCAGCGCCGGCGCAAATCGCATCACTGATCTGCATCTGGTCATCGGACAGCTATCATCTTTCGTCGATGATTCGATTCAGTTTTATTGGGATGCGATCAGCCAGGGAACCATTGCCGAAGGCGCGCGCCTGCATTTCCGGCGTACCCGCGCCGAATGCCTGTGCCATTCATGCGGCCAGCGGGCCGAACTGACGCCGGATTTCACCTGCCCATACTGCGGAAGTCCAGCGCTGCAGGTGCTGACTGGCGACGAATTTTATCTGGAGTCTATCGAAGTGGACTTCCCACCGATCCCCGAAAGTGAGGAGACATGAACAGGCGTATCACGGTTGTCGAGAATATCCTCAGCGCCAACGATCAGCTTGCTCAGGAAAATCGCGCCCGGCTGGACGCCGTCCGGCTGCTGGGCCTCAATATCATGGCATCGCCAGGAGCCGGCAAAACGTCGCTGATCGAGCAAACCGTCAGACGGCTTGCTGGCCAGCTCCGCATCGGCGTGATCGAAGGCGACATCGCGACCAGCCTGGATGCGGAGCGCGCACAGGCCGCAGGGGCAGCTTCAGTACAGATCAACACCGGCGGCAACTGCCATCTAGAAGCGCAGATGGTGCGCGATGCGCTCAATCAACTGTCGCTTGACGATCTCGACCTGCTCATCGTCGAGAACGTCGGCAATCTAATCTGCCCTTCTGGCTGGCAGTTGGGCACGCATATCAGCGTCCTGTTGGCGTCGGTGACCGAAGGCGACGACAAGCCTTACAAGTACCCGACCATGTACCGCGGCGTAGACGTGCTCCTCATCAACAAGGTTGATCTGCTGCCCTACATCCAGTTCGACATGGACTACTTCCGCCGCGGCGTCGAGATCCTCAACCCAGGCGTGACGACCTTCGTGCTGTCCTGCCGCACTGGCGAAGGTTTAGAAGCTTGGTTAGACTGGGTGCTGCAATCAGTGCAGCAGTTCCGCCAGGCGGATCGCTGACTGATACGCTGCACACCTAAATATTTACGCATTGCTGCCATCGGCGCTGATTGATCTGAGCGCCGTGAAAGAACACTTATGGCTTATCTTTTAGGCATTGATATTGGCACGACCAACGTCAAGACGATCGTTCTGGAGGCTGAGACGGGGCGCACCCTCGCCAGCGCTGACCGCGAATACCCCATCAGTCAGCCGCAGCTCGGATATGCCGAGCAAGATCCCGATGACTGGTGGCGAGCCGCCGTTCACACCATTCAAGAAGCGTTAGCCCAGTCCGGTATCGATCGTCAGGCCGTTCGGGCCATCAGCCTGTGCGGGCAGATGCACGGCGTCACCTGCATCGGCGCGGACGGCAGGCCTCTACGTCCCTCCATCATCTGGGCAGACACGCGCAGCAAATCCCAATGCGATGCGCTCCTGGCGCGGTTTCCAGCAGCCGAGATGTCTGAACATGCGCCCGGTCTGCCGGCGGCTGGTTTCATGGGGCCTACCTTGATGTGGCTGGCGCAGTATGAGCCGGAAACGCTGCGCCAAACCCGCGTCGTCCTGCTGCCTAAAGACTACGTCCGCTACCGTCTGACTGGGAACTTCGCCACTGACGATACCGACGCCGCCGGCACGTGGCTGTTCGATGTCAAAACCGGCGATTGGTCAGACTCGCTGATGGCAGCGTGCAGCGCTGACCGGCGCTATCTGCCCGAAGTGCATCACAGCGCCGACGTCGCCGGCACGCTCACTGCTCAAGCTGCCGCTGAGATCGGGCTTTCGACCAGCGTACAGATCATCACCGGCTGCGCTGACCTACCCTCACAGGGCATCGGTCATGGGATGTATGAGCCTGGCTTAGCGCTGGCCGTCATCGGCACTGGCGGCCAGGTATTTGCGCCCATCACCGAGCCGCGCGTTGACCCTCAGATGCGCTACTACATCCTCAACTACCCCGTCCCCAACACTTGGTATGTACAGACTGCCATCCTGTCCGCTGGGCTGTCGCTCCGTTGGCTGCGCGACGTGCTCGGTTTGAGCGAACGGCCAGACGCTTATGAGCATTTGTCGCAGTTGGCTGCCCAGACGCCGCCAGGCGCAGACGGGCTGATCTTTCTGCCCTATCTGGCCGGCGAACGCACGCCCCACATGGACCCAGCGGCGGCTGGTTTATTCCTAGGTTTGCGGCTGCATCATCACGCGGGACATTTGGCGCGGGCAGTGATGGAAGGCGTCACCTTCGCCATGGAAGAGTGCCTATCACTGGTCGACGCGGCAGCCGGGCAAAAGCTGGAAACGATGATCTCAGGCGGCGCTGCAAAATCCCCCCTCTGGCGGCAGATGCAGGCCGATATCTACCAACGTCCGCTGCGGCTGGCTGCCGGCGCCAATCATGGCGCGGTCGGCGCCGCCCTGCTGGCCGGGATCGGCGCTGGGCTGTATACCTCATTCGCGGATGCTTGTTCCCGCCTGCCGCGTTCCACCACTGTGGTCGAGCCTGACCCCATTTCTAGCGAACGCTATGCCGAGGCGCGCGCGCTGTATCGAGATCTCTATCCTCGCCTGAAAGACAGTATGCACCGCTTATCTGATTCAAGTCGCCGCATTTGAAAGTGACAAACCGCTATGTTTGATACCGCCAACTGGACTCGGACAGAACTCGAACGCCACAGCGTAGACCTGCGGCAGTTCATTGACTTTCGGCAGTCCACGCTGCCAAATGGTTCGCGCATCATCGAAGCCTACAACGGCAGCGGTCTGACCTATACCATCCTGCCTGACCGCGGCCTGGATATCTGGGCTGCGCACTACAAAGGGATACCGCTCACTTGGATCGCGCAGGGCTCGCCCTACCCACCTGACTTCGGCCTGCCCTGGCTGCGCCAATTCAACGGCGGCCTGCTGGTGACCTGCGGCCTGACGCATGCCGGCCCTCCCGAAAATGACGAGCAGACGGGACAATTCCGCGACTTGCACGGCCTATTCAGCCGCCTGCGCGCGGCGCACGTCAGCGTCGTCGTCGACGGTTGGTCGGACGAGACAACCTACGCCATCGAACTTCGAGGCGCTGTCTCCGAGGCCACACTTTTCGGCGAACAGCTTCGTCTAGACCGCATCTATCGGCTCATCCTCGGCCAACCCGTCATTCACATCACCGACACGGTGACCAATGTGGGCGATGCGCCCTCTCCCTTGATGGTGCTCTATCACTTCAACCTGGGATACCCGTTGGTGTCGCACGGCGTCCGGCTCTACGCGCCGTCCAAACATGTGTACCCGCGCAATGAACGCGCCCGATCTGGTTATGCCCACTGGCCGGAGTACGAGGCGGCCATCCCCGGCTTTGAAGAACAGGTCTACTTCCACCACGTGAACGAGACCGGACACGGCGAATCCGAAGCGGCGCTGCTCCACGCAGACTTCGGCCTATCCTTCGCCTGGAGTAGCCGCAGCTTGCCCTACCTCACTCAGTGGAAAAACGTGCGTCAGGGGATCTACGTAAGCGGCGTCGAACCGGGCAATTGCATCCCTGAAGGACAGAACGCCGCCCGATGCAGCGGGCGCCTGGAACTGCTGCCGCCGGGCGAATCGCGCACGTTCCACTGCCGCCTCACCGTCTTGGAAGGCAGCCAAGCCGTAAAAGCCTGCCAGGAGCGCATCAACCAGATCCAGCAGACCGGCGCTCCCGTGGCCGGCTGCAAACTGGAAGACTACGGCAAGTGACCGCCAACAGCAGACGCCGCAGTGATGGATGATCGCCAGGAGGATACCCGATGAATCCACCGGCCTGCCTCAATCGGCTGCTCGCTGCAGATAGGCAGCGCCTGGGCGCGGCCTTTGGTTGCGCCTTCTTTGCGGAGGCCGGCTGATGGCCGCGCGTCAAACGCTGCGCTTCGGTATCATCGGTCTGGGGTTGATGGGACGCGAATTCGCCAGCGCGGCTGCCCGCTGGTGTCATCTGCTCGATTTGGACTTCGTCCCCACGATCACGGCTATCTGCGGCGCGACAAACCGATCGTTCAGCTGGTTTGAGTCGAACTTCGACACCATCCGGCTCAAAACGACGAACTACCTCGACATGCTGGACAGCGGCGTGGTAGACGCCATCTACTGCGCCGTCCCTCATCACCTGCACGAACAGCTCTACACCGATATCATCCGGTCAGGCATACATCTGCTCGCCGAAAAACCGTTCGGCATCGACTTGGCCGCCAACCGGCGCATCTTGCAGGCCATCCATGACAATCCGCGCGTCACAGTCGCCTGCTCCTCCGAGTTTCCTTTCTGGCCCGGCCCGCAGCGTATCATGCGCTGGATCGCCGAGGCGCGCTTCGGCAAGATCATCGAGGTATGGGCCGGCCTGCTGCACAGCAGCGACCTCGATCCGAATAAGAAGATCAACTGGAAGCGCCAGTTAGCCACAAATGGCGAATACGGCTGCATGGGCGATCTGGGGCTGCACCCGCTGCATATCCCCCTGCGTGCGGGTTGGATGCCTAGCAGCGTCTACGCCTCGCTGAGCAAAATCGTGACTCACCGCCCAAATGCCGAGGGCGAGCGTGTGCCGTGTGAAACCTGGGACAATGCCACTCTCTGCTGCGATGTTCAGACCGCCGAACAGCGTTTCCCCATGTTCATTCAAACCCAACGCATCGCCCCCGGCGAAGCCAACACCTGGTATATTCGCATCCTGGGAACAGACTTCAGCGCGGAGTATTCCACCAAGTTCCCCAAGACGCTGCGCACGCTGACGTATACTTCCGGCGGCGAACAGGCCTGGGCGGCGCTCGATCTGGGTTATCAACCACCCTACCCCACCATCACCGGGGGCATTTTCGAATTCGGCTTCACCGATGGGCTTCTGCAGATGTGGGCGGCCTTCTGTGATGAACTAGTTCATGGGCGCGAGGGGATGCGCCAGCCATTTTACTGTGCCACCCCTGAAGAAACGCACCAGCATCATCGCATATTGACAGCAGCCCTGGAATCAGGCAAACGCAAACAAGTCGTCACGATCCTGTAGAGAGGTTTGCAAAGTGAGGTCGCCGTGAACACGATTGATGTCATTGTCAGCGGGCATTTGTGCCTCGACCTGCTGCCGCGCATGGCACACGTCCCTCTGGCGGCGCTGTCCTCACCTGGGCGGTTATTTGAGATCGGCGCGCTGGACTACGCGACCGGCGGCTCGGTGTCTAACACAGGGCTGGCGCTGCGCCAATTGGGCGTGAATGTGCGTTTGATGGCTTTGGTCGGCGAAGACCTGATTGGCCAGGCGATCATCAGCCTGCTTCGTTCCCGCGATCCGGCGCTGACCGAACAGATCACCTCGCTGCCCGGCCACCCAACTTCGTACACTATCGTCCTCTCGCCCGAACGTGTGGATCGCATCTTCCTGCACTGCACCGGCACCAATGACATCTTCGGCGCAGCCAATGTAGACTTCAGCCTGCTCGACCAAGCCCGCCTATTCCACCTAGGCTATCCGCCGCTGCTGCCTCAACTTTACGCCCAGGATGGCGACCAACTGGAGATGATTTACCGGCAGGCATACGCGACCGGCGTCGTCACCTCGCTCGACATGGCGCTGCCAGACCCAGACGGCCCTAGTGGCCAGGCGAACTGGGTGCGCATCTTCGAGCGCACCCTGCCCTACCTGGATATATTCCTGCCCAGCATCGAAGAAATCGTCTTCGCCCTGCGCAAGCCCGATTTTTTGGCCTGGCAGGGCAATTTGAAATCTTTTCTCACCGCCCAGTACCTGGCGCATCTGGCCGACGACATCCTGGCAGCCGGCGCTGCCATCGTGGGGTTCAAGCTCGGCGATCTGGGGTTATACCTGAAAACCGGCAAGCGTGAACGCCTGCAGCGACTAGCCCGGCTGGGGATTTCGCCTGACGCCTGGGCGGATCGTGAGGTTTACGCGCCCGCTTTCGATGTCGAGGTTGTCGGCACAACCGGCGCTGGTGACTCGGCTTATGCCGGCTTCCTGGCAGCGCTGCTGCACGGGCTTAGCCCTGAGGACGCCGTGCGCTGGTCGTGCGCGGTCGGGGCTTGCAACGTCGAGGCAGCCGATGCGACGAGCGGCGTGCGCACCTGGGAAGAGACCGAAGCCCGCCTCGCCGCCGGCTGGAATACCCGGCCGGAACGTTTGGCGGGCACGTAGCAATCGCGGCTCATCCCCCTGACGACAACGCGCCGCAGGGGGACGAACGGCGCGTTGTGATGCAGCCCACACACACCACTGGCGGCACTTCAAGTGCTCAGGTCTGCCAGCGACGTTGACATGATGACCAGATCGTGCGTGCGGTCATCGCGCGTCTTGATCCAGTCGGTCAGCAGCGCCTCCGCTTTGAAACCGATATTCTGCATCATGCGCTGCGCCACTTTGTCTTCCACCGGCGTGTAGGCCAGCACTTTGTCAAAGTTAAGCTCTTTAGCGAAGCCCATCAATTCTCTGGTCAAGCGCGACCCCAACCCCCGATTGCGATACGCGGACGTCACCACAACCCGGATCTCAGCCAGATGCCGACTCCAGAACAATTGGTTGTAATACAGCGTCCCGTAGGCCACCACGCGTCCTTCGTCTTCAACCAGAATGCTGATCGCCCGATTCATCTCGATGTCGCGAATCCAATCATCCACCGCTTCCGGTTGGGTGATATCACGCCGCATGAAAGAAAGCTCGGTCTCCGACATCGTGCGGGCGAGATTGAGGATTGCATTGCGATCTTTAGCTTCCATCAATCGGAAAGTGAACTTGCTGCCATTCAGGTTGACAACTTTCGGGAAATGCTTTTTGGCCATAGCCGCTCCTGTTCGTACTGACAGTCTGCAAGACCACCGACCTTGCGGCAGTCCCGGCGATAAATCCCACGCTCAAGCCAGCGACTGCGCGCAGTGAATGAGTTCCTGCGCCGACTGCGTAAACGGCATGAGCTTGGCGATCGAACCCTTACGCAGCCGCAGTTTGCCGCGCACAATCATCATCAGCGGCTGAGCGCGGCCGCTGAGCACCTCCATCCATACGGGGTACTCGCCTTCGATCAAAAACGCCGCCGCTGACATTGCCTCTTCTGGCCGCAGGCTGCGCGCCTCTCGGCAAACGCCCTTGTGCAAATCTAGCAGCACGGCGGTGTCGCGCATGAAGCCGTGCTTGGGCGAAGCCTTCATCACAAATGCCAGCGCCCCTGCTTCCCAGCGCGTCGAGGCATCGTAGTAGGCTTTACTGTTGTTGATCGCCTCACGATAGGCCTGCGCCCACTCCTCTGAAAACAGTTTGGGTTTGGCAGGCGTGGGCCTAGGCTCGACCGCGGCGGGTTCAGCTTCTACAACCGACGCTTCGGCCACAGCCGGCGCAGCCGTCGGCGACACTTCACTCATGGCCGTTGGGGAGACTCTAGAGTCTGCTGCCTCAACCGTGGCCACGTTCAAAGCGGGTTGGTCAACCGAAGCAGTCTCCGGAGCTGGCGCAGGCGGAGCAGCGGCCGCCGGCTCGGATGCGGTTGTGGGCGCGTCGCCGTTCGCGCTGAAGAGGACTTCAGCCTCAGGCGCGGCGGATGGTCTCGCCGCGACCTCAGCCGGGAGTTGATCGCCATTGGCCTGCCCGGTTGCGATCGGCGCAGCATCCTGCTCGCTTGCGACGGTCACCGCCTCGATCGGCTGCGGCTCAGGCTGAACTTCAGCCTTCGTCTCAGCAGACGCGGGCGCGTTGACCACTACCGGTGCAGCCGCCGGCGCTGCCGCAGCTTCGCCCCGATGGTGATCGATGATGACCGGCTCCATTTCGGGGACTTTGGCTGCCCGACGCAGCGCGGTGAACGAGACTTCCAGATAATGGGAGAAATCGGCCACTTCGGGGATGATCACTGCATCAGCTACAATCGTCATGCTGATGCGCTGGTTGTAGCTGACGATGACACAGGCCAGTCCCATCGAGGGATTGAGCGGGAAATAGCCGAACGAGTGAAGCATCTTGTGACCCAGTAGATACACGGGTATCTGTGGTCCGGCGACGTTTGTGCACCATGTGTGCGCCAGCACCGAAAATGCTATCGGCGCTAGGTTCCACACCAGCGGCTGAGCGAGCGACGGCAGCAGCGATGGCAGCGTCAGCACCATGTCCAGGCCGACCGTCAGCGCCGACTGCTTCATCACCTGAGTGTATTCAGCAACTTTGGCAAGGCGCTCTAATGGATCGGCTATGCCAAAGGGGATGTCCACCGGCAGCACCGAGATCCGGTTGCCGAAGGAGCCTTTCTCCTCCTCATCGCGCATGCTGACCGGCACTAACACCCGCAGAAAACCGCGGTTGACGTTGTCGCCGACCGCTTTCAGATAGCGCTCCACTGCGCCCACCAGCACCGTCAGCATGACGTCGTTCACCGACGCGCCTCGGTTAGACCGGATTGCCCGCACTTCAGCCAGCGAGAATTCTGCCCAGGCCAGCGCCATCTTGCCGGAGTTCTGGCCGTTGATCGCCAACCGACGAATCGGGCGCAAATTATCATTGAGCAGGTAGGCCATCCCGATCAGGGCTTTGCGCCGCTTCTCTTTGTCAACCAATACATTCCCTAATTTGAGCGCGTCGGAGCCCAGCTTTTGCAGCAAACCCAGCTTATTCGGCA
Source organism: uncultured Anaerolineae bacterium (assembly GCA_937922795.1). Lineage (GTDB taxonomy): Bacteria > Chloroflexota > Anaerolineae > Aggregatilineales > Phototrophicaceae > CFX2. The sequence continues at coordinate 15,207 of CALAJK010000055.1, read as the reverse complement.
GGTCTTGTCGAATAGCCGTCATCACCATCTCAACGTCCGACGGCAAATAGGGTGGATCATAAACCGGCTTTTTGGGGAAAGGCTCGATCTCAGGCGTCAAATCCAGCAGCGTAGTGAACAACTCAACTGCTGATAAGCCGTCTACCATACAGTGATGCACTTTAAAAAAAATGCCCGTGCGATTATCCGCCAGGCCTGAGATCAGGTAGATTTCCCACAGGGGCTTATTACGGTCTAGCATGCCCGAAACCAGATGGCCGGCCAGCTCGCGCAGTTGTTCATCGGTGCCCGGCGGCTCGACCGTCACTTCAAATACATGGTTCGAGACGTGAAACTCCGGATCAAACGCCCACGTCGGCTGCCCCAGCTTGAACGGCGCCTGAATGATGCGCTGCATATAGAGCGGAATCTGGGGAATACGGGTATCAACCAATTTGATGAACTGATCGAAAGCAATCTGTCCCTCAAAGATCGTCAAGGCGCCTATGTTCATCGGGGTTTGAGGGCTGTCAACATACAAGAAAGCCGTATCAACCGGCCCCAAAATCTGCATATGTTTGCCTTTTTTCACCATACACCCCCTTCCATCAAGCAGTTTTTACACAAATGCGACCCCATCATCTACGGCTCATTTTCCAGTGTACATGGCCAGCGCCGCCTTAACCACCTTTCTCGCCTGCGTCCCCGCCGCTCAGCTCAAGCCGACTGGGGCTGACTGAGCGCTTTCATGGCCGCTACTTCGCCGCTGCGGATCATCTTCTTTTGGACTTCAGGTCGGAACGAAAAATCAGGCGCTAGGAAGAATTCGATGTCATCAGGATCGGGTTGGATCCAGATGATCTCTTTATCCGGGTTCTCACGCTGGTAGATCTGACGCCAAACGGCGATGCGTTCACTGAGGATGATCGAGGTGGACTGTTTGACGATATTCAACCACCCCAGGTCGCGCACGGTGCGGCCTCCATTCATGTACAGCGGCTGGTATGTGTGCGAAATGATGACGCGATCAGCCAGACGCACGCCGATATCGGCTGACAGCGTTTGTTTGATCTCGCCATCGATATAGTATCTGCCGTTAATCTTCACTGGTTCAAACATGCCCGGAATGCAGGTCGAAGCGCGCACCGCCCGGTGAATGGGAACATCCGTCATGAAGGCGTTTTCTTCATCTTCGAACTGGTAAATCCCGTTGAAGACGCCGCGTATCCGGCAGTCTAAACCCGTCGCTGTGACATACAGATCAATTTCTGTGTCGGCAAAGTCTGTCGAAGGCAGGAGCGATTTAAACAGATTTTCTAACGCCACCGCGTCAAAAAAACCGGTGACGTGCGACTGACTCTGCACCAGCCGGTCGAGCGCTTCTGCCACTAAATCCCGATCTTGAAGCATGGGAAGACTGAGCAAAAAGCGAAGCGTAGCCGTTCCGGTGGCCACGGACTGCCGGGTGAGGTTTACATAACGCGGACGAAACAACATAGTTGATGTCAGCGTTTTCACCCACGAGTCGAACTTCGGCAGGTACACTCGCTTCTGGTAGAGCGACGTGAGCAGGTTATCAACTGTCGCCCCCGAAGCGATAAAAGCGCCGATCACAGCGCCTGCGCTCGATCCGATGATCGACGAGATCGGCTCCTGCTGAAGCGCCTTCAGTACGCCCAGGTGAAAGTAAAAAGCTTTCGTCGCCCCGCCGCTGAGCACCAAAGCAGTGCCGGGCTTTTTCTGAAGCTGCGGAATATCTCGCATGAGTTTGGCGTCTTCCTCCCCCACACTCGCCTACAGGCTAACTGACCTATATTGTAGCATAGTGATCGACTGAAGCTCACCAACAAACATCATTTAATCGAAAGCCTTTTGACACACAAGGACGTTTTGGGCATTATTGTGGCAGAGGGAGAGCACGTTGCCGCCGCCTAGACAGCCGAGGTGATAGAAGATCAGCGTTAGCAGTCAGCGCTTCATACCAAGTTTAGAGGATTGAATTTCATGACAGCAATGGGTTCTGAGACGTCAAACATAGTTATTCCCAGTTTATTGTTACGGCAGCTTTACACATTCGGCAGTCTCCAAAACACGCCTCAGGGTGTGCAGTTCGCGCTCAAAAACCGCTTGAGCGACGCCACGTTGACCCATATCAAGAGCATCAAGATTGATGGCCATGAAGTGCCGCGCCACGCGCTGACGCTCGATCTAGGCGACTCGCAAACGGTCAAGCTGGCCGAGAACGGCATGAGCGAGCCCACCATTGACCTGCCGCTCCGCAAGATTCTGGTCATCAGCGCCCAGATCGAACCGCTGGCCGGCGGCAAGCACGAGCTCGAGTTCGCATTTAGGGCTGAGCCATTCGGCGATCTCAATTTCACTGTCGAAGACTCCATCACCGACGATCATCCTCACCTGGTGCGCGTCCCGCGCGACGAGACCGACGATTACAGCGATGCAGCCATTCAGGCGCGTCAGCAGTTTGTCGAGTCTTTCAGCGGCGTCAAGCTAGAACACATCACTCACTACTCTTTCGATCCTCACGTGACCCGTGGCAACATCGAACACTTCACCGGCGTCGCTCAGGTACCCATCGGCTTTGCCGGCCCGATTCGTATCAACGGCGAACACGCGCAAGGCGATTTTTTGATCCCGTTAGCGACCTCTGAAGGCACGCTGGTGGCGTCGTACAACCGCGGCATGAAGGTGGTCAATCTGTGCGGCGGCGTGAAATGCAGCGTCGTGGCCGATGCGATGCAGCGCGCGCCGGTTTTTGTGTTCGAAGATGCGCGCGCAGGGCGCGAATTCGTCAAGTGGATCCAGGCCAATCTTGACGCGATCCGCGATCAAGCTGAAGCCACCTCCAGCGTCGCCCGTCTCCAATACATTGATCCCTATCTGTCGAACAAATTCGTCTATCTGCGTTTCAACTACTGGACGGGCGACGCCGCAGGTCAGAACATGGTCGGGCGCGCTACCTTCGCCGCGTGCAGTTGGATCATCGATCATTACCCGGGCATCAAGCATTTTTACCTAGAGTCCAATTTCGCCACCGACAAAAAAGCCTCTCAAGTCAACATCATGCATACGCGCGGCAAACGGGTCACGGCTGAGCTGGTCGTGAAGCGCAGCGTCTTGACCCAGGTGATGCGGGTCGAACCTGAGGAGCTGTACTACCATTCTAAAGTGGCCAACGTCGGCGCCATTCTCTCCGGCGCTAATAACAATGGCGCGCATTCCCCCAACGCGATCACCGCCATGTTCATCGCCACCGGCCAGGACGTGGCCAATGTATCCGAGTCATCCGCCGGTTTGATTTACAGCGAGATGACGCCCGAAGGCGATCTGTATGTCTCCATCACGATACCATCGCTGATCGTGGCCACCTATGGCGGCGGCACAGGTCTGCCCACCCAGCGCGAATGTCTGGAAATCTTGGGATGCTACGGCAAAGGCAAGGTCAATAAACTAGCAGAAATTATCGCCGGCGTCGTCCTAGCCGGTGAGCTGTCGCTGGCGGCGGCGATATCATCATCCGACTGGGTTTCGAGCCATGAGAAATACGGGCGCAACCGCTGAATTTTGAGCAGGCTGCCGTTAGGCAAAGCCAAGTGAGAGCGAGTGAAGTGAAAGCAGGAGGAGAAATGCTGGACGGAGCGAACGCGACGATGAACTTTGATCTGGATCAGGAAGCAGCGCTGGACCCGGCTGTTGTGCCGATGTCTAGCGCTGTGGATTTGACCGCTGAACCTCATCATATCTTCCTGACGGGCGCCACCGGCTTTGTTGGCGCGTTCATCCTGCGCGATCTCCTCGACCAGACCCCAGCCGCCGTTCACTGCCTCGTGCGCGCCTACAACCCCGATCACGGCCGCCAGCGCATTCGCCAAAACCTTGAGGGCTACAACATCTGGAAGCCCGGCTACGAACAGCGGATCATACCGGTCGTGGGCGACCTCAAACATCCGCTTTTTGGTCTCTCAGCCGAGGCGTTTCAGCAGCTTGCCGAGACAGTCGACAGCATTTACCACTGCGGCAGCAAACTCAGCTATATCGCCCCCTATGAGCACTTGAAGCCGGCAAACGTGGGCGGCACTCAGGAGGCGCTGCGCCTGGCAGCGCATAGCAAGCCCAAACCCGTGCACTTCGTGTCCTCCCTGGGGATCCTGCTGGCGTACAAGGATTTGCAGGGAGGAGAAGAGACGGACGATCTTGATGCTAGCAAATGTCCGGATGTCGGCTACTTTCAAACCAAATATGTCGCCGAACGTGTCGTTCGCATCGCGCGCGAACGCGGCTTTCCGGTCACCATTCACCGCATCGGCTTGATCGTCGGCGACAGCCAAACTGGCTTCTCGAACGTAGACGACTTTGTAGCGCGGATGCTCATTGGCAGCATCCAGGCGGGCTATGCGCCCGATATCCAAAACTTGATGGACATGACGCCGGTAGACTTCGTGTCTGCTGCCATCGTCTATCTCTCTCGTCGCAACGAGTCTATCGGGCAGGTATTTCATCTGCTCAACCCTCGTCCCATTCACTGGAGCGGCATCTTCACCATGGTGTCTGAGGCGGGATATCCAGTGCGTAAACTGCCGTTTCACGAATGGGTCGAAGCGATTGAAGAACACGCCAACCCGGATACCAACCCTCTCTACCCGCTTCTGCCGTTCTTTCACATCGAATTCGCCCGCCGCATGCTCGGCGTCAGTGACTCGGCCTATCATGCTCTGGGCACTGCGATCACCCAGGCGGCGCTCGCCCCTTCAGGCATTACGTGCCCGGCGATCGATCGCCGACTCATCAATACCTTTCTATCGCGCTTCTTCCAGAGCGGCCGGTTAGAGTGGGAACCCCTGCCCGCCACACCGCCTGATCATTCTTCCCAACCCCTGCCGTTCGCATCGGCGGTTTCGCAGGACTAGCTGGCCAACCCGCAAAGGAGTTCAGCCCATGAAACTGATCCGGAACATCCTCGTTTTGTTGGGGGTGTTCATTATCGTCGCCTATCGTTTTCGACGCTTGATTTATGCGCGCCTGCTGCACCTAGAGCCGCCTAGCCATCGCGTGCGCGTCTTCCGCGAGATACGCATCCCCATGTTCGATGGGGTGTCGTTGGCGGCCGATTACTATGGCCCAAGCGAACCTGGTCGCTATCCCACCATTCTCATCCGGTCGCCCTATGGCCGAAACGAACAGGCGGGGATTGTTGGCCGAGTGCTGGCGTTCTGCGCGTATCGTTTTGCCGAGCGCGGTTATCAGATCGTCATTCAGGACATACGCGGCCGATTCGACTCATGGGGGCGATTCAATCCCCTGTTTGCTGAAAAAGACGACGGCCGCGCCACCGTCGAATGGCTGAAGCGCCAACCCTGGTTCAATGGCGTGTTGGGGATGTGGGGGCCGAGCTACCTGGGCATCACTCAGTGGGCTGTCGCCCCGGAGACGCCTGAAGTACAGGCGCTGGCTGCCAGCATCACCAGTTCACAGCTTCACAATATCATCTACCCAGATGGCGCATTCGCCCTCGGATTGGCGGTGCGCTGGCTTAAAATCTTCCAACTGCTCGACCAAACCTGGAAACGGCCGCTGCTGCTCAACCTGTGGAAGCTGGCGCAGCTTGAGCCCAGCGTGCAGCCAGCTTTCAATGCGCTTCCAGTCAAGTGTGTGGATCAAAAAGTTCTAGGCTACGAGCTGGATGTCTTTCAGGATTGGGTGGCGCATCCCGACCCGAACGCCCCCTACTGGCACGCCAATGGACATAACATCCACATCCCCGTCGAACAGACTGCCGCGCCCGTCCACCTTGTAGCGGGCTGGTATGATTTCTTTCTGCGGGAACAGCTCGCCGACTATGCCCGCTTACGTGCCGCTGGGCGCAACCCGTATTTGACCATCGGCCCCTGGCATCATTTCCAGGTGACTTTTCTCGTACCGAACCTGCGCGATGATCTCAACTGGTTCAATGCCCACCTCAAAGGCGACCGACGCCAACTGCGCGCTCGCCCCGTGCGCCTGTATATCATGGGCGCAGACGAATGGCGCGAGTTTGATAGCTGGCCGCCGCCATCTCAAGAACGACGGTTGTACTTGAGTTCGTGGGGACGACTGGAGTACGCCGTGCCGGCTGACGGCCAACCGGCTGATTACTACCACTACGATCCAGCCAACCCCACGCCCGCCGTTGGCGGCGCGCAGTTTCACCCCCTCGCCGGCCCGCGCGACAACCGCGTGCTGGAGGCGCGCCCCGACGTGCTGACCTATACCACGCCGCCGCTGACAGCGCCGCTTGAGGTCATCGGCCCGGTGCGGCTGGAACTCTATGTCCGATCGTCATTAGACCATACCGATTTTTTCGGGCGGCTGTGCGATGTCTACCCAGATGGTCGCTCGATCAACATTTGCGATGGTCTGCTGCGCGTCGCGCCCGGCATCGGCGAACGACAGCCCGACGGCAGTTTGCGCATCGAGATCGATCTGTGGGCGACTGCTCACTGCTTCCGGCCTGGTCACGCTGTACGGCTGCAGGTCTCCAGCGGGGCGCACCCGCGCTGGAACCGCAACTTGGGCACAGGCGACTCGCTGAACAGCGATCAAATGCGCGGCGCTGATCAGATCGTCTATCATGACCTAGACCATCCATCGGCGCTGGTGCTGCCGATGACTGAGTCCGCTGCGATTTGAATGCACCGAACAAGGGAGGTTGGACATGAGCGTTGATTTCGGTTTAGCGCTGGTTGAGCGCCAACCGCGCGGGCCGCTGGATGCCTGGATGAACGATCTCGATCACTTGCTCCCCCAGCTCAAGGGGCGCTTCAAGAGTTTATGGATGACTGACCACCTGTTTTGGGAAGATTACTTCGTCTTTGAAGCCTGGACAGTGCTGAGCTTTCTGGCGGCGCGCTGGCCGGATTTCGATGTCGGCCCAATGGTCATGTGCCAGAGCTACCGCAATCCGGCTCTGTTAGCCAAGATGGCGGCCACGCTGCAAGTGTTCTCCGGCGGGCGCTTCATCATGGGCATCGGCGCTGGCTGGAAGGAAGATGAGTACCGGAGCTACAATTACCCCTTCCCATCCCCCGGCATCAGAATCGAACAGCTCGAAGATACGCTGGAGATCCTGCGGCGCATGTGGACTGTGTCGGGGAAAGTCACCTATCATGGCAAACATTACAGCGTCATTGACGCCTACTGCGAGCCTAAACCCGCCCCTCTTCCTACCCTCGTTGTCGGCGGCGGCGGCGCTAAGACGATGATGCTCGCTGTGCGCTACGCGGACTGGTGGAACGTCTCCGACGCCAGCTTCCCGGTCTATCGCGAACGAGTCGCCACGCTGCGCCAGCACTGCGAAATGATCAATCGCGATCCTGCCAGCATCCGGCTGACATGGTTCGGGCGGATCGCGCTGGGTCGCACCGAGGCGGAAGCCGCGCAGCGCGGCCTCTCCGGCTGGATGAAATTCACCCGCGATAATGCCTTTGTGGGCACGCCGTCCCAAGTGGTCGAACAGATGCTCCAGTATGTGGAACTGGGCGCTGACTACTTCATGGTCGACATCCTGGATATTCAGAACCCGGACATCTTGGAAATGGTGCTGGAAGAGGTGCTGCCTGGTGTTCAAGGCAGCGCCGCCCGCTGAACGCGGCTTACGCTGAGAAAAGGAGCCCGCGATGGAAACCCGCCGCCTGACGATGGCGCAGGCGCTCATCTTGTTCCTTCAAAATCAATATGTCGAGCGCGATGGCCGCCAGAACCCGTTTTTTGCCGGCTGCTGGGGCATCTTCGGCCATGGGAATGTGGCCGGCATCGGGCAGGCGCTTCAGCAGTACCAGCGCAGCTTCCGCTATTACCTGTCGCGCAATGAACAAGCGCAGGTACACGCGGCCATAGCCTTCGCCAAAGTCAAGAACCGTCTTCAAACTTTCGCCTGCACTTCCTCCATCGGGCCAGGCGCTACCAATATGCTCACTGGCGCTGCCGCCGCCACCATCAACCGGCTGCCCGTGCTGCTGCTGCCGGGCGACATCTTCGCCGAACGGCTGCAAGCGCCCGTCTTGCAGCAGCTCGAGTCAGGGCAATCGCAAGATATGTCGGTTAACGACTGTTTCAAACCGGTGTCGCGTTACTGGGATCGCATCAACCGCCCAGAGCAGATCATCACCGCGCTGCCAGAGGCGATGCGCGTCTTGACCTCGCCAGCCGAGACTGGCGCGGTGACGCTGGCGCTGCCCCAAGACGTCCAGACGCAGGCCTACGATTATCCTCAGGCGCTGTTTGAACCGCGTATTTGGCACATCCCTCGTAACCGCCCTGACGCTGCGGCCGTTTCGCGCGCATCTGAGTGGATCCGCGCCAGCCATAGACCGCTGATCGTGGCCGGCGGCGGCGTGCTCTACAGCGAGGCGACCGAGGCGCTGCGGCGATTGGTCGAAGCCACCGGCATTCCCGTGGGCGAGACCATGGCCGGCAAAGGCTCGCTCCCCTACGATCATGTGCTCAATCTGGGCGCAGTTGGCGTGACCGGCACGCCTGGAGCTAACCGCGTCGCCCGTGAAGCCGATCTGGTGATCGGCATCGGCACCCGCTACAGCGATTTCACAACCGCTTCCAAAACCGCTTTTCAAAACCCCCAAGTGCGTTTCATCAATATCAACGTCGCTGAGTTTGACGCTTACAAGCATGCTGCCCTGCCTCTGGTCGGCGACGCGCGCGTGACGCTGGAAGAGCTGCTGGAACGGCTGGCCGACTGGCAAACCGATAGCGACTATCAGGCTCAAGCGTACCAGTTCAATCGAGACTGGAACGCCGAGGTCGAACGCATCTATCGCTTAGAACACGGCCCGGTGATCAGCCAGGGTGAAGTGATCGGGCTGGTCAATGAATTGTCCAACCCTGAGGCCGTGATGGTCTGCGCTGCCGGCAGTTTGCCCGGTGATCTGCACAAGCTGTGGCGGACGCGCAGCCCTGGGGGCTATCACCTGGAATATGGATACTCGACGATGGGCTATGAAATTGCGGGCGGGCTGGGCGCTAAAATGGCCGCCCCTGAACGCGACGTCTACGTGCTGGTCGGCGACGGCTCCTACCTAATGCTGTCTTCTGAAATTGTCACGGCGGTGCAGGAAGGCCTCAAGCTCATCATCCTGCTGCTGGACAACCACGGCTTCGCCAGCATCGGCGGTCTTTCAACCTCGCTCGGCGGCGGCGGCTTCGGCACGGAATATCGCTACCGGACAGCATCCGGCGCGTATGACGGCGATCTGCTGCCCGTGGATTACGCCGCCCACGCCGCCAGCCTGGGCGCTCACGTGTTCACAGCCGCCAGCCGCGACGAACTGGCGGATGCCCTGCGTCGGGCGCAAGCGCTCGATCGAACCGTTTGCATCGTGATCGAAACTGATCGCAATCAACGCGTAGGCAGCTACGACTCCTGGTGGGATGTCGCGGTGGCCGAAGTTGCCGATGATCCCGCCGTGCGCGAGGCGCGTCAGCAGTACGAGGTTGCTAAGCGTCGCGAACGTTACTTTCTGTGATCGAAACAAGGAAACAGCGCTATGGCCCTGACTATCGGCATCATCGGCGCCGGCCGTATCGGCAAAGTCCATGCTGAAAACCTGGTGAACCGCATCGCGGACGCCCAAGTACTGGCAATTGCTGATCCTGTTCAAGCTGAAGCGGAGCAAACCGCAGCCCGCCTCCGCATCCCAACTGCGCTGGCTGACTACCGGGCTGTCCTGTCCAACCCAGACATTCAGGCGGTCGTCATCTGCTCCTCGACCGATACCCACGCCCATTTGATCGTCGAGGCCGCTCAGGCGGGCAAACACATCTTCTGCGAGAAGCCCATCGCCTTTGACTTACGCACCATTGATGAGGCGCTAGATGCGGTCGCCAGCGCCGGCGTCAAGCTTCAGATCGGTTTTAACCGACGCTTTGATCCTAACTACGCTCGCGTGCGGCAGGCGATCGCATCCGGCGAGATCGGCGAGCCGCATCTGCTGCGCATTGTCAGCCGCGACCCCACGCCGCCGCCCCCCGCCTACGTCAGCGTGTCCGGGGGTATGTTCCTCGATATGACCATCCACGACTTCGATATGGCGCGTTTTCTGATCGGCAGCGACGTGACCGAGGTTTACACAATGGCTGCGGTCCGGATTGATCCAGGCATCGGCGCGGCGGGGGACGTGGACACGGCGGTCGTGATGCTGCGCTTCGCCAACGGCGTCATCGGCACGATCGACAACAGCCGTCGCGCCGTCTACGGCTATGATCAGCGTGTAGAAGTCTTCGGCAGCCAAGGCATGGTGCACACCGAAAACCTGTACCCTAATACGGCGGTCATCAGCGCCGGCGACTGCATCCGCCGCGACCTGCCGCTCCATTTCTTCATGGAACGCTACACTGACAGCTTCATCTTCGAAATGCGCGCCTTCGTCGAAGCGGTCATCAAAGATGAGGCAGTCCCCGTCTCCGGTCTGGATGGACGCGTCCCGGTCGCTATGGCGCTAGCCGCCCGCCGCTCATACGATGAGAATAGACCGGTGCGATTAGATGAGATCGGCGGGTGAGCGGATCGTCCGGTTTAGCGCCTGCTTGCTGACGACATCCATGCTGGCCGTTTTGCTGACGGTCAGCGGCAGCCGCCTCGTTGGACAGATGCGTCATGACCGGCCAGTTCTGTTCGCTTCCAACCGCGCGGGGAACGGCGACCTGTACATTCTAGACCCGAATACTGGCATTGCGCGCAATCTAACCCGTCATGAAGCCCGCGATACCGGCGCAGCCTGGTCGCCCGATGGCCAGCGCATCGCCTTCAGCTCGCATCGAGACGGCAGCCCTGACATCTACACCATGAACTTTGCCGGCGGCGACGTGCGGCGAATCACGCATTCGGACGCTCGTGACGTATATCCCGCTTGGTCCCCCGACGGACGGTTTATCGCTTACACTTCCGATCACAGCGGAAATTGGGACATCTACATCATATCCAGCGACGGCGAGGGTACACCGCGCCAAATCACCGACGACCCCGGCCCAGACGAGTCGCCTGCTTGGTCGCCTGACAGCCAGCATATCGCCTTTGTATCCCGGCGCGGCGGCGCTTGGGGCATCTTCATCATGTCGGCTGATGGCTCAAGCGTCCAGCGGCTGACCGATCCCGCGATTCGCCATATCGCCCCCACCTGGTCGCCCGATAGCCAAAGCTTGATCATCGCTTCCGATCTCAATTATCTCGACTTCGAACTTTACCGCTTGGACTTGACGACAGGGCAGCTCATTCAGCTCACCGACAATCGAAATATGGATTCGTCGCCGGTCTGGACGCCATCAGGAACCGTGCTGTTTGAATCAGATCGCGACGGCGATCCTCAAATCTACCGGATGGCCGCCGACGGCAGCGACGTTCAGCGGCTCACATTCATGGCCGGCCCAAACCGTGATCCAGGTTAGGAACCATCAGCGTATACGCTCGACGACAGTTTGCGACAGCACCTGGTGAAAAGCATCGAGACCAAAATGACCACCGCCGCCCGCGATCGCATTGGCTGTGCCGGCGGCCACTCCGCGCCGCAGCGCCTCGCCCGCCTCGCAGCCCGAAGTCAGCCCCAGCGTGAGCGCCGCCAGAAACGAGTCGCCGCTGGCGACCGCATTGAGCACTTTGACTTCCGGCGGCCGCGCCCACCACTGTTCGCCCTGAACGCTCAGCACAGCCCCCGCCGCTCCCAGCGTGAGCGCGACGGCGGCTGCCCCGCGTCGGTGGAGTTCATCAGCCGCCGCCAGCGCCGCAGGCGCGTCCTGAATGTTCAGCCCCAGCGCCTCTCCGGCTTCTTCAACATTGACTTTGATGCGCACGCCGGCGGCGCGCAGCGCCGCTTGCAAGGGTTCGCCGCTGGTGTCCACCCACACTGATTTGCCGGCAGCGACCAGCGCGCTCAGCGTCTCTGTAAACGCCGCCAGCGGCGAACCGGGCGGCAGACTGCCACAAAAACAGATATGCTCCGCTTGACTAGCATGATGCAAAACGTCGGCTTGGAGCTGTCGCCACATAGCCGCATCGGCGGTCAAGCCAGATTCGTTGATGACCGTCGACTCGCCTGTGTGAGAATCAGCGATGATCACACAGGTGCGCGTTTCGCCTGCTACCCATGTCCAGGCTGTGCGCAGGCCTTCTTTATCGGCCAGCTCGGCTAGCAGTCGCCCGGTATGGCCGGCCAGAAATCCGGCGCATATCGAGTCGCCGCCTAACTTCAGAACGACGCGGGTCAGGTTGATCCCTTTCCCGCCGGGGGCAACGCGTGTCGCCGTTGGCCGATAGACTCTTCCCGGCTGAAAATCCGGCACGACCAGCGTGCGATCAAGCGCCACATTGGGCGTCACGCTCAGAATCACGATTAGGCTCGCTTATCTATGCGGTATATTTCCGCTGGTGATACCATAACTGACGCAGCCGCGCAACGCTTCCGGTAGAGCGGCTGTGCTGCCAACACAGCCGAATCCACAGTTGCCAAAAGCACGGACGTCAGGTAAGATGCTGGCACGACATCCTATACAACAGCCTGCTGGCTGCCGACTTTCCGCTTCGCCGCGCATGTCCGGTGCGCGAGCGGGGCAATCCCAGGGGAAGGAGAAGCGATCTAAACTCATGTTCAACCCATACGAGCTGACCATCATCGTGCGGAACGATCCGAACGATGAGGTCATCAACAACACCATTCGCCAGGTTCAATCCTGGATGGAAGCCGACGACCGCGGCAAGGTCACGAAGATAGACCGTTGGGGACGCCGCAAGCTGGCGTATGAGATCAACCGCCAGCGCGATGGGTACTACGTCTGCATCAATGGCGAGATGGATCCGGCCAACATACCGGAATTGGAGCGCAACCTCAAACTTTCGCCCAACATCTTGCGATATTTGCTGATCCGGGCTGAGGAGTAGTCGCCGCTCCATCCTTAGTAAGGGTAGTCAGTCTTTAAGGAGCAGAACGGAATGGGACGCGGCTTAAACAAAGTCATGATCATCGGGTATCTGGGGCGGGATCCAGAGATGCGGTATACGCCCAGCGGTCGTCCCGTGACCAGTTTTAGCGTAGCCACCACACGCACCTGGACCTCAGCCGAGGGTGAACGCCGCGAAGAGACCGAATGGTTCAATGTGGTCGCCTGGGGCACGCTGGCTGAAATCTGCAAAACGCATCTGAGCAAGAACCAGCAGGTATATGTTGAGGGCCGGCTGCAAACCCGCGGTTGGGAAGATGAAACTGGCAAGAAACACTTTCGCACAGAGCTGGTTGCCAACGAGATGATCTTGTTGGGCGACCGCCGACGCGAACAACACGGCATTGATGACATCGACTACAGTGAAGACGACGCCGATCATGGCGATTACGCCTTCTAGTCGCACCTACTGAGGAGCAAAGTTATCGTGAGCGACCTGGAAACGATCCAGCCCGGAAGCCCCGCGGCCGCAGCCGAACCACCAGAAGGCGACTCAAGTTCGCGCGCCGCTTCACGCGCCAAACGGGGACGCGGACGCACCGCGCTCTACTGCCCGGAAGGGCGCTGCTTCGACTACAAAGACTTCGAGACTCTGCGCCGGTATATTTCCGAGACCGGCAAGATCAAACCCCGTCGTCAGACGGGCAACTGCGCGCGCTGCCAGCGCGAGCTTGCCCGCGAGATCAAGCGCGCGCGCCATCTGGCGCTGCTCCCGTTTGTCGTCATATCTGAGTAGCGAGGGCGCGTCGCCGCGCTGCCTGCTCTGGCACGGCCAACGATTAACATGTGAGGGGCATGGTTACTACGTGACTATGCCCATTTTCTTGAGTCGAGGAGTTCTTCATGTCCAAACGCAACCAGACGACCGGGCTACCGCGCGGTCAAACCTCCCGCCCTTCTACTCAGGCTAAGACTGAAGCCGTTGGGACAGCCAAGCCAAAGGTGAAGCCATCGGCCAAACAGGAATTTCGCACTCAGGCTGAGCGCGAAGCCCTGCTGCAGCGCCGCATCACGCTGGGCATCGGCATCATGGCCGGGGTGATCATTTTGATCCTGCTCGTCGCGCTAGTCTATGACGGCATTATTCGCCCCAATCAGGTCGTCGCCACGGTTGAGAATGAGAACATCACGGTCGCTCAGTTCCAGAAGCGCGTCCGCTTCGAGCGCGTCATGCGCATCCAGCAGTTGACGAACATCGTCACCGCCTACCAGAATGCTGGACTTGACCTGAACCAGCTGGTCAGCCAGGAACCATTCAGCACTTGGTTGTCTGATCTGCGCATCCCTGACCAGCTTGGGCTGACGGTCGTAAATAACCTGGTGCAGGACAAGCTGATCGAACAGGCCGCTAGAGAACTGAACGTGACGGTCAATCAAGAAGATATCGACCAGGCGATCCGAGACTATTTCGGCTTTGACCCTGCTGCCATCGAGGCCGCCGCTTTCACACCGACGCCATCGCCGACGCCAACGATCACGCCCACCCCCTTTGTATCGCCTACACCATCGCCGACGCCGACCCTAACGCCGACACCGGAGGTTGAACCGACAGCGACGACAACCCCCTTCCCCACTGTCCCGCCGGCCCCCACGCTGACCGGAACTCAGCAGGCCGAACAGTTCAACACCAACCGCGATAACTTCTACGAGCTGCTCCGGCGGGACGCGGGCATGAGCCGCGATGACGTCGACGCCTACTTCCGGCAGATTGCCCTCCGCAGCAAGCTACGCGATGCAGTGACGGCTGACATCACCAAAGACGGCCTGTTCGTAAATTCGCGCCACATCCTCGTTGCGACTGAAGGCGCAGCTCAGGATGTGCTGCAAGCGCTTGAGGCCGGCGAATCGTTCGCTGAATTGGCGCGCAGCGTCTCAACGGATACCGGTTCAGGCGCAAGCGGCGGCGAATTAGGCTGGTCACCGCTGCTGGACTACGTCAAACCCTTTGCCGACGCAGTGCGCGATGCCGAAATTGGCGCTTTCATCGGGCCGGTACAGACCCAGTTCGGCTACCATATCATCCAGGTGCGCGCTCGCGAGACCCGCCAACTGACCGACGCGCAGGTCGAGAACGCCCGCAGCCGCGCTTTTGAAGAATGGCTGAAACAGCGCGAGGAAGAGAAGAAGGAGCAGATCCAGATCTTCTCAATCTGGAGCAGCTTCGTCCCGGATGACCCGCCGTCGCCGTTCGGCTAATTCGCCCCGATAGCATTCACCGGCCGCGACAGGCAG
>CALAJK010000054.1 GCA_937922795.1 uncultured Anaerolineae bacterium | reverse complement strand
CTGGTGGCGCTGGCCATCCGGCTGGAAGGGCCAGGGCCGATCTTCTACACCCAAAAGCGGGTGGGGCGCAACGGCCAGCTGTTCGAGATGGTCAAGTTCCGCAGCATGGTCCCCAACGCCGACGCGCTGCGCGACCAGTTGGTGCGCGAAACCGGCGAAGACCCGCGCCACCCGAAGATCAAGAACGATCCACGCATCACGCGGGTGGGGCGCTTCATCCGCGCCACCAGCCTGGATGAGCTGCCCAATCTGATCAACGTCGTGCGCGGCCAGATGAGCCTGGTCGGGCCGCGCCCGCCCACGCCGGACGAGGTGGCGCTGTACGAGCCCTGGCACATGCAGCGGCTGCAAACGCTGCCGGGCGTGACCGGTCTCTGGCAGGTGAACGGCCGCAGCGATGTGCCGTTTGACGAGATGTGCCTGCTGGACATCTACTACATCGAGAACTGGTCGGTGAAGCTGGACGCGCAGATCCTGATGATGACTGTGCCGCGCGTGCTGCTCGGCCACGGCGCGTATTGACCCGCCCGGCGCGCCCCCAGGGTACAGTGCGGGATGCGCGAGTTCAGGCTATAGTAGGCGTGTTGTACTGTGTGCACTGGGAGGGCTGTGCTATGCTGCTGACGACCACCAGCGTGCTGGAAGGCATGCGCATCACGCGCTACATCGGCATCGTCACCGGCGAGACCATCATCGGCGCGAACATCGTGCGCGACTTCATGGCCGGCATCACCGACATCATCGGCGGCCGCGCCAGCGCCTACGAAAAATCGCTGGTCGAGGCCAAACAGATCGCCCTGAACGAAATGATCGAAGACGCCCGCGTCAAAGGTGCTAACGCCATCATCGGCATCGACTTGGACTACGAGACGGTCGGCCAGGGCAGTATGTTGATGGTCAGCGTCAGCGGCACGGCCGTGATGGTCGAACCGCTGTAGGCCGTCGGGCGGCGGCGCTCAGCGCGCCGGGGCGGATCTGGAAGCGGTAATCGTGCCGCCTGCCCTCGCGCCCGCCTGGAAATTGGGCGGGCGGGTGGATTGTGGTAACATCATGCTGATGACCGGAAAGGGGACGGCATGAGGCCCACTGTGGATGACCTGGAGCGGCGGCGGCGCAATATCCGGCTGATCCTGCTGACCATCATTTTGATCACTCTGCCGTTCTACTGCATCGGCATCGTCCTGTGGGGGACTGCCCCCCGGCGCTCAGCCCAAGCGACCACTCCCGCCGCGACCCTGCCCGGCCAGCTTTCGCCCACGCCGCTGGTCGTCACCGCCACGCCCCTGGGCGAGCCGAGCATCACGCCGCTGCCCATCACCGTAGATTTCGGCACGGTGCTGCCGCCAACCAGCTTCCTGCCGGTCACGCCATCGCCGGCCATCCTGCCGACGCGCTTCATCTCGCCCACGCCGCCGGTCGTCCTGCCCACAGCCGCGCCGCTGGCGACCGACACGCCGCCCAGCCCGCCGCCGATCCCAGTCGATTTCACCCCGCTGCCGTTCGACACCGTTGCGCCGTGACGGCTGGGCGTGGGCGGAGCGTCGGGACGTCGTGCCGGCAGGCCGCCGGGTTTGTGGTATAGTAAGCGGGCGTCACAGGACCAGGACAAAACCTGCATGGAGCACCCTGACGATCTGATCCAACAGCGGCGGCGCATCCTGCGCATCGTGCTGTTCATCATCATCCTCAGCACGCTGCCGTTCTACTGCGCCGGCTTCCTGCTGCTGGGGCTGCCGCGCCCGCCCACCGATCGACCGGCGGCGGCATCCGCCACCTTCACCCCGCTGGGGCGCGGGCTGAGCACCGTCACCCCCTTCCCGACGCTGGGCGGCCCGCTGATCGCGTCGCCAGTTAGCCCGCTGCTGCCGACGCCGCTGCAGTTCATCCCGCCCCGGCCGCTGCCCACCCAACCGCCGCTCGTTCTGCCGACAGCCGTCTTCATCCCGACCGCCACCCTGGCCCCAACGCTGACCTTCCCGCCGCCGCCGACTGATGTGCCGCTGCCGACGCTGACGCCGCTGCCGACCGAGCCGCCGACGCTGACGCCGCTGCCGACTGATGTGCCGCCGCCGACCGAGCCGCCGACGCTGACGCCGCTGCCCACCGACCCGCCGCTGCCGACCGATGCGCCGCCGACCGATCCCGGCTCCGGCGCGCCTGGCAGTTGACCTCAGTTTTTGCGCGAGGAGAATTCGGTTTGCTCGACTTGAAAGCCCACCTCAAAGCTCTGGTTGAGACGCACGCGCCCTCCGGCCATGAGGGTCCGGTGCGCGAGGTGATCCGCGAAGCCTGGCGCGGACTGACCGACAACCTAGAACAGGATCGCCTCGGCAGCCTGATCGGCGTCAAACGCGCCGTTCGCCCGCTCGACCCACCCCGGCGCGTCATGCTGGCGGCGCACATGGATGAGATCGGGCTGATGGTGCGGGATATCGTGGACGGTTTCCTGTACGTTCACCCTATCAGCGGCGTGGACAGCCGGCTGATGCTGGCGCAGCCGGTGATCGTGCACGGCCGCCGCCCGCTGCCCGGCGTGGTGGCCAGCGTGCCGCCCCATCTGCTGCCCGCTGACGACCGCAAGAAGTACCCAACCTTCAACGAGCTGGTGGTGGATGTCGGCTTGAGCGCGGCGGAAGTCGCTGACCTGGTGCGCCTGGGCGACTTGATCACGCCCGACGCCCCGCTGCTGGAGCTGAACAGCCGGCGGGTGGCCGGCAAGGCCATGGACGACCGCGCCTGTGTGGCCGCGGTGACGTTCTGCCTGGACGCGCTGCAGAACCTGCGCCATGCCTGGGACGTGTATGCCGCCGCCACCGTTCAGGAGGAGACCGGCCTGCTGGGCGCGGCGACCGCCGCCTATCACATCCGCCCAGACGTCGCCATCGCGCTGGATGTGACCTTCGCTCCCCAGCCGGGCGTGGATGCCGACGACGCCAGCGAGCTGGGCGGCGGCCCCGCCATCGGCATCGGCGCCAATTTTCATCCGCGGCTGGTCGAGAAGCTCAAAGAGACGGCGCGCGCCCACGAGATCAAGACGCAAGATGAGATCATCCCGGCCGCCAGCGGCACTGACGCCTGGGCCATTCAGGTGGCGCTGGAGGGCGTGCCGACGGCGCTGCTGAGCATCCCGGTGCGCAACATGCATTCGCCGATCGAGACGGTTGACCTGCGCGACATCGAGCGCGCCGGCCGGCTGCTGGCGCAGTTCATCGCCGGACTGGACGCTGATTTTCTGCCGGCCATCGCCTGGGATAGGGCACAGCCTGGGCCGGATGCCGGCGGCCAGGCCGGCCGAGATACATGACTCGTGACTGAGGATCAGACATCATGCTGTTGAAGGAACTTTCGGAAGCGGTAGGCGTCTCCGGCCAGGAGGACGCCGTCCGCCAGCTCATCCTGCCAGCCATCCGGGATCACGTGACCGACGTTCGCATTGACCCGCTGGGGAACGTCACTGCCGTCCAGCGCGGGACGGGCGGCGGCCTGCGGGTGATGCTGGCTGCCCACATGGACGAGATCGGGTTCATGGTCACCGGCTTCGATGGCGATGGGCTGGTGCGCTTCACCGCTGTGGGCGGCGTGGACGAGCGCATCCTGCCGGGGCTGCGCGTCCGCCTGGGGGATAGCGCCGTCCCCGGCGTCGTCATCTGGGCGCCCATCCACAAGACGGCTGGCCAGAACAACACCGTCCAGATCAAGAACCTGCGCATTGACATCGGCGCGAGCAGCAAAGACGAAGCCCAGAGCCGGGTGAAGCTGGGCGACCGCGCCGCCTTCGACAGCCGCTTTCTCGAACTCAGCCCAACCGTGGTGCGCGGCAAGGCCTTCGATGACCGGGTGGGCTGTGCCCTGCTGGTGGACATCCTGCAGGGCGGACCGTATGCCTGCGACGTGCTGGCGGCCTTCACCGTCCAGGAAGAGATCGGTCTGCGCGGGGCGCGGGTGGCGGCGCGCATCTTGCAGCCGGACGTGGCGCTGGCGCTGGAGGGCACGACCGCCAACGACATCCCCGATCCGCTGGCCGACCCGGATGAG
This sequence comes from uncultured Anaerolineae bacterium, assembly GCA_937922795.1. Classification (GTDB taxonomy): domain Bacteria; phylum Chloroflexota; class Anaerolineae; order Aggregatilineales; family Phototrophicaceae; genus CFX2. Next base: position 2,275 of record CALAJK010000054.1, on the reverse strand, counting down.
GAGGTTGAGCCGAACCCCGCCTGCCGGCTGGGGGCCGGCCCGGCGCTGACGCTGATGGATCGCAGCCTGATCGCCGACCCGCGCTTGCTGGCTTGCTTGCGCCGCGCCGCCGAGGCCGAGGGCATCCCGTACCAGCTCAAGACGGCACTGGGCGGCGGCACTGACGCCGGCGCGATCCACTTGACCAACAGCGGCGTGCCGTCGGCGGTCATCTCGGTGCCCTGCCGCTACATCCACAGCCCGGCCGCCCTGCTGAACCGCGACGATTACGCCCATACCCTGCGGCTGGTGCAGGCCGCCCTGAACCATCTGACCCCCGACGCGCTGAGGAGAGCCTGAGATGCGCAAACTGCGCTACCATCTGGTGGATGTGTTCACTGGCGAACGCTTCGGCGGCAACCCGCTGGCCGTGTTCACCAACGGGCGCGGCGTCTCGACCGAGCTGATGCAGCAGATCGCCAAAGAGCTGAACCTGTCGGAGACGACCTTCGTGCTGCCGCCGGACGACCCGGCTGCCGACTGGCGCGTGCGCATCTTCACGCCGGCCAACGAGATGCCCACCGCCGGCCATCCCACCATCGGCACGGCCTTCGTGCTGGCCCGCGAGCACCTGGTCGATATCACGCCGGAGACGCCCACCATCCGCCTGCAGGAGAACGTCGGCGTCATCCCGGTGACGTTCGACTTCGACGATCGCGGGCATCTACTCATCACCATGCAGCAGCCGCTGCCGCGCTTCGGGCCGGTTTTCGATGACCGGCGGGGGATCGCGGAACTGCTGTCGCTGGACGTCGGCGACCTGGACGACGCGCCGCTGGAGGTGGTCTCGTGCGGCGTGCCGTTCCTGATGGTCCCGCTGCGCACGCTGGAGGCGGCGGCGCGGGTGCGCTACCGGCTGGACGTGTGGGAGCGCCTGCTGCGCGATTTCGCCGCCCCGCAGGCGCTGGTCTTCGCCCGCCAGGCCGTCCGCCCGCAGGCGCATCTGCACGCCCGCATGTTCGCGCCCCACATGGGCATCCTGGAAGACCCGGCCACCGGCTCAGCCGCCGGGCCGCTCGGCTGCTACCTGGTGCGCCGCGGCTGGGCGTCGGAGTCGCCGGCCCGCTTCGTGTGCGAACAGGGTTTCGAGATCGGCCGGCCCAGCTTCCTGCACATCACTATCGAACACAGCGGCGGCCAGATCAGCCGGGTGAGCGTCGGCGGCCAGTGCGTGTACATCGGCGAAGGCGCTATCGAGATTTAGGAGCGCAGCACAGTGAAAGACTTGATCCGCAAGCTGGTCGAGGCCTGGGGGCCTTCAGGATATGAACATCAGGTGCGGGAGCTGATCCAGGCGGAAGTCGCCGGCTTGGCCGACGAGGTGGCGGTGGATCCGCTGGGCAACCTGATCTGCCGGGTGGGACGCGGCGGGCCGAAGATCATGGTCGCCGCCCACATGGACGAGATCGGCGTGATGCCGATCTTCGTCGAGCGCAGCGGCTATCTGCGCTTCGCGCCCATCGGCGGTCTGCTGCCCAGCACGCTGCTCGGCAGCCGGGTCCGGTTCGAGGACGGCACGATCGGCGTCATCGGCGTGCACGACGCCTGGGGCGCCAGCCGCACCACGCTCCCCGACCTGGACTCGTTCTATATTGACGTCAGCGACGGCGAGGGGATCGCCGTCCAGCCGGGCAGCCCGGCCGCCTTCTGGCGGACGATGGACGAACGCGGCACGCGGTTGATCGGCAAGTCCATGGATGATCGCATTAGCTGCGCCATCGCCATCGAGACGATGCGCCGGCTGAACCGGCGGACGCCCAACGAGGTGTATTTCGTCTTCACCGTGCAGGAGGAAGTCGGGCTGCGGGGCGCGCGCCCGGCGGCTTACGGCATCGCCCCGGACATCGGCATCGCGCTGGATGTGACCGCCACCGGCGATGAGCTGAAGAATCACCGCATGGCCGTCAAGTTGGGCGGGGGGACGGCCATCAAGCTGCACGACCCCGGCCTAGTCGTGCCGCCGGCTGTCCGCGACTGGATGATCAACCGAGCACAGGCCGATGGCATCCCGCACCAGTTGGAGCTGCTGGCGGGCGGTACGACCGACGCCGCCGGCATCCAGACGGCGCGGGCCGGCGTCCCCAGCGGCTGCATCTCCACGCCCTGCCGCTACCTGCACACCGTCAGCGAGACGGTGGATCTACGAGATGTGGAAGCCGGCGTGCGGCTGCTGACCGGCCTGCTGTCGAACCCGGCTGACGTGTAGGGTGTAGGGGCGGCCGCCGCCCCAACAGTG
>CALAJK010000053.1 GCA_937922795.1 uncultured Anaerolineae bacterium | reverse complement strand
CTGGGCGTCGGCGTCAGGCTGGGCGTGGGCGTATCGCTGGGCGTGGGCGTGCTGCTGGGCGTCAGCGTCTGCGTGGGCGTGGCGGTGGGCGGCGGGAACAGCACCGGCATCCACGCGCTCTGGGTGGCGAACAGCCCGGCGCTCCCCAGCAGGATCACGCCCAGCGCCATCAGCCCCACCCGCAGCGCGCCGCGCCGGCGTCGATCGCGCAGCCGATGTTCCAGCCGCGACAGTTCGGCGCGGCGTCCCAGGACGCGGAACGGCTCTTCCTGCATCGTCTCCAGCCAGGCCTGGGCTTCGGCCAAGCTGCCTTCTTCCAGCGCGAATTCCGCCCGTTCGGCGTAACGCGCCAGCAGGTCGGCGACCACCGTCCGGTAGCGCTCATCCTGGGCGTACTCGCGCAGCCCGGCCAGCATCGAGCGCGCCTGCGACAGTTCATTGTCAAAGTTCTGGGCGACCAGGGCGGAGGCGCGCTCGATGACCTGGCGCGCGCGCTGCATGTCCGCCGCCGCCGCCCGCGTCTCCAACAGCGTTTCGGCCAGCGCCGTGTCGCCGGGGTCAAGCTTGACGCCGAGCTCCAGCAGTCCCAGCGCCTCGTTGGTCAGCGCCAGCCGTTCTTCCAGACGGGTAGAGCCGGCGGCGCGGTTGAGCGCGGCGTGCGCCTGATCGTTCAACTGGGTCTTGATGCCCGTCAGCCGGTTGTTGGCGGCCTGGGCGAGCTGGAACAGCCGCTGGCTGTCCGGCAGCACCTGGCGCACGCGCATGAGGATGTTCAGCACGTTTTGAAGCTGGGCCACCTGCTCCGCCAGCGGCCCGCTGAGCATGCTCAACTGCACTGATACCTGGTCGGCGTCCTGCTGCACCCGCCGCACCATCTCGATGCGCTCTTCGGTCTGCGGGTCATTGGGCACGACGCGCAGCGCGCCTTCGTACTTCCGCAGCGCCTCCGACCAGTTGTCGGTCTTCATCAACCGGTCGCCTTCCAGCAGCAGCTCGCGGGCCAGCGCCAGGTCTTGAATATCCAGCAGCGCCTGTTCGGCGTCCTTCCAGCTCAGGATGCCGGCGCGTTCGGCCAGGTCGCGGGCTTCCCGGTACAGCCGCTCGGCTTCTTCATAGTTGCCGGCGCGCACCAGCGAATTGGCGCGGTTGTAGGCCACACGGGCATCGAAGGGGATGCGGTGATCCGGGACGACGCCGCGAATCAGGTTGTCCTCGGCCTTCTGCCGGTAGTCGAGCGCCGTCGGGTTGCCCGGCTGCTGCGACAGGATGCGGTTGGCCAGGTCTACCGCCTGCTGGTAATCGCCGGCGTAGTAGGCCTGGGTGAGGTCGGACAGCATATCGTCAATGTCGGGCGAAGTGTACAGCGGCCCGCGCCCCGGCATCCGCCGAGACGGCGCTTCCTGGTAGATCTGCTCCTCCGGCGGCGGATAGCCGGACGAGGTCGGGTAAGCGGGCGGAACCGGCAGAGGCTGGGCCGCCGGCGGCGGGGTAGCGGGCAGCGGGGCGGCGGGCGGCGGGGCCGGCTCGATGCCGTGGCGCGCGAACAGGTCGTTCACCCGCTGGGCGGCCTGCGGGCTGCGGGCGGCGGCCTGCTGCAGCAGAGCGATCACGTCCGGCTCGCGCGGGCTGAGCGACAGCGCCTCGGCCAGGATATCAATCGCCTCGTCCACATCATCTTCGTCACCGGCGATTTCGATGCGGATGCGGGCGCGCCGCACCAGCCCCCGCACTGTGGCCGCAGTGGGCGAGGTCGGGCTGCTGATCGACCGCGCCAGCTCAGCGAACAGTGCCTGAGCGGTGGGTTCGTACGGCGTGTTCTTGGCGTCTGCCAGCAGCGTGCGCGCCTGGCGCTCAAGCTGGCTGATAGCGTCTGGGTCATCGGGCAAGTTTTGAAGCTGGCGACGCAGATCATCTAGCCGCTGCTGCAGATTGCTCATGCCTTCCCCCGTATCAGAGAACTGAACATTACCGCATTCTGGCAGGGCGGGCAAGGGTGGGCGCGGCGGCCTTCTCTTGTGAAGCGCCGCCGGCTGGGGTAACATTCCTCGCGTATGCCTGGACAAGTATTAAGGATTCGAGCTTGACGCACGCGCTCATCACCGGCGGCGCGGGGTTCATCGGCAGCCATCTGGCTGAGCGGCTGCTGGCGGCGGGCCAGCAGGTCACCGTGATTGACAACCTGAGCACCGGCCGGTTCGCCAACATCGCCCCGCTGGAAGGCCAACCTGGCTTCCGCTACGCCATCGAGGACATTCGCAACATCCACGTGATGGACCGCTTGGTGAGCGAATGCGACGTGATCTATCACCTGGCGGCGGCGGTGGGGGTGCAGAAGATCGTCAGCCAGCCCATCGAAACCATCGAGGTCAACATCGGCGGCACGGAAGTGGTGCTGCAGACGGCGCGCCGCTATCGCAAGAAAGTGCTGATCGCTTCTACCTCTGAAATCTACGGCAAGGGGGTGCGCTTCCCCTTCCACGAGGACGACGACAGCCTGCTTGGTCCCACCACCCGCAGCCGCTGGAGCTACGCCGCCTCGAAGGCGATCGACGAGTTTCTGGCGCTGGCGTATCACAAGCAGGTCGGCCTGCCGGTGGTCATCATCCGGCTGTTCAACACCGTCGGCCCGCGCCAGACCGGACAGTACGGCATGGTGCTGCCGCGCTTCGTCCAGGCGGCGCTGGCCGGCGAACCGATCAACGTCTACGGCGACGGTGGCCAGTCGCGCTGTTTCTGCAACGTGCGCGACGTGGTAGCCGCCATGCACGCGCTGGCGGAGACGCCGGCGGCGGTCGGTCAGGTATTCAACGTGGGCAGCCAGGAGGAGGTGACCATCCTTGACCTGGCGGAACGGGTGCGCGCCCGCGCCGGCAGCACATCCGAGATCCGCTTCATCCCCTACGACGAGGCCTACGAGGCGGGCTTTGAGGATTTCCGGCGGCGCGTGCCCAGCATTGACCGCATCCGCGCCTTGATCGGCTGGCAGCCGGTCATCTCGCTCGACGAAACGATTGACCAGATCATCGCTTATTACCGGGAGGAACTTCAGCATGGCGGAGATCAACCGCAAGGAACTGATATTGGCGCTCATCCAGGCCGGGCCTAATCCCCGGCTGGCGGGGGTAGACCTCAGCGCGCTGGATATGACCCGGCTGATGCTGGAAGGCGCGAACCTGCGCGGGGCCAACCTGCAGGGCAGCACCTGCCGCGAGACCATTTTCCGCTCGACCAATATGACCGGCGTAGACTGCACCGTGGCGCAGATGCCCTTCGCCGATTTCAACGCCGCCAACCTGCTGGGCGCGAACTTCACCGGCGCCAACTTGCAAGGCGCGCGGCTGGCCGCGGCCAATCTGCAGAACGCGGTGTTCAACGGCGCCAACCTCCAGGGCGCGGATATGAAGGGGGCCAACGTCAACGGCGTCAAGTTCGACGAGCGCACCATCTGGCCGGACGGCAAACGCGGCAGCCAGAGCAGCCCGGCGAACTACATCTAGGCGTGTTGGGCAGCGCCATGCGCCGCTGGCTCGCGCTCATCAGCCTGCTGCTGCCCTGGGCGGCGGCGGCCCAGGAGGCCGCCGGGCTGGTCACCGAAGCGGTGACCGTCGTCCCGGAGTTTGACATCTACGGGCAGACGGTGCTGTACGCCGAAGGCCGGCTGGTCAACCAGGGCGAGGACGCCTTCGACAACCTGTCGCTGCGGGCGGAACTCTACGACGCCGCCGGCGAGATCATCGGCGAGGGGTTGGGCTATCCCGTCAACGCCTGCCTAGCCGGGCTGCTGCCGGATTTCGCGCTCCAGCCGGGGGCGTCACAGCCGTTCGCCATCCAGCTTGAGCTGTACGAGGACGGCGCGGAGATCGCCCGCGTCGAAGTGCAGCCGCAGGGGCGCCCCATCCCGCCGGCGCCGCCGCCCGCCGCCGCGGCGCTTCCCGGCATCACTCAGGTCACCGATCAGGAAGTGGTGGCCGTCGAGTGGATTGACGCGACGAGCCTGCGTTTCGCCGCCGGCTGCTGGCGCGACGCCTTCACCACCTGGAGCTGGCAGGACTACGAGCTGACGGTCGGCGCGGCCAAGCCGTCTGAGCATCCCAAAGCGGCGCTGGTCACCGACCGCCTGCGGCGCCAGATCAACCTGACCGACCCCTATTTCTTCAACCGCGCTTTCCTACAGTTCGCGCCCGGCGGCCGGCGGCTGGTCTACCAGACCGACCTGAACACGGTCGTCACCGCCGAGCCGGACGGCTCGTACCGGCGGGTGCTGTTCGAGCAGTTAGCCAACCGCACGCTCCAGGGCATCACTTGGCTGCGGGACGGACGTTTCCTGGCCTACTACTACGGCGCGTACGGCGAGCCCGTGCTGTACTTCACCGCCACGGTGGACGGCCAGACGCTCAGCGAGCCGCCCCAGAACGCCGCGCCGTCGCTGATCGTCCCCGGCGCGTCGCTCGACGGCCAGCAGATCATCATCGGCGCGACAGTTGATGGACGGACGGGTTACTACCTCAAACGGGCAGCCTACGCCGGGCTGGAACTGCTGTTCGAGGCCGAGCTGCCGGGCAGCAACTATCCTGGCCCGCTGCTGCTGCGCGATGACGCCGGCGTCGACCGCGTCTACGCCGCGCTGCCAAGCGAAGACGGCGCGCAATTAGTGTGCTTCAACCGGCAGACGAGGGAGCGGCGCGACCTGTCGCCGCTGCCGCTGCGGCTGGCGACCGACGAACGCGCCCGCTGGCAGCCGTCGCCGGACGGCGCGCGCATCGCGCTGGCGGTGGACGGCCTCAATGGCGGGCTGTGGCTCATCGAACTGGCGGCGCTGGCCGCCTGCGACTAGGTGTAGAGAGAAGCCGGCGGGCCACATCGGAGCCGCCCCCATCCGTCAAATTAATCTTGCCGGGCTATTCACTCAGCCGGGCACGCGCACCGGTCCCAGGCCGATCTGGGTGTCCGGCGGCTGGCCGGGAATGGCTACGCCTAACCTCCCATCCGGCGCGGCCGGGTCGCCGTACACTGCTAGACTGATCCACCAGTCACCGGGCGGGGCGTCCGGGGGCAGCGGCAACACTGCTGTGTCACCGATCTCGACGCCCGGCTGCCAGCAGGTGGTCGGGTAGCGCGCCTCCCCGCCCGGCTGCCAGGGTGCGCCGGCGATGACGCGCCCGTCTGGGCCGACCAGCGCCGCCGTGAACCAGTAAGGCGTCAGCAGGGCGGTTTCCCCCTCCCAGCGCAGATGCAGCCGAATGTGATCCGTCTCAAAGGCCGCTGCCCAGCCGGTCAGCCGGAACAGCGGCGCGCCGTCCGGCCGGGTGAAGATCGCTTCAGCCGCCTGCGCCACCGCTGGCGCGGGCGGGGCCGGCGGCGGCGCGAAGTTCGTCCCGATTACGTCCAGGCTGCCCAGCAGTGCAACCAACAGTGCGCCCTGAGCGGCGGCTACTCTCAGGCCGGAACGCTGGTCGCCGGGCGCCAACCGCGCCAGCGCTTCCAGCGCAGCCAGCAGCAGCAACGGCGAAAAGAACAGCCACACGCGCCCGGTCTCGCCGCGCGCCGTGCCGCTGAAGACCAGCGCTAGCAGGGTCAGCAGCAGCGCCAGGCTCAGTGCCGGCCGCGGTTGGGCCGCGCGTTGCCGCCACCAGGCCGCGACGCCGGCCAGCCACAGCACGGCCCAGCCCACGCCAGCCCACAGCGCCCAGTCCCAGAAATGCATTCCCACCCAGAACCAATACGGCCGGTCAAGGCCGAGGTGAAATCTCATCGAAACCGTCAGCAGGTCGAACAGGTGCGGGCCGCCGGCGGCGCGCAGCAGCGCCCAGGGCAGCAGCGCGCCCACCGTGTAGACGCCGCCCAGCCAACCGGCGCGCGCGGCGCTCAGGCGGCGGTCGTACAGCAGCGCGAACAGCCCCAGGAACAGCGGCAGCGGGATCAGGGCGAAGTTGATGAGTGTGCCCAGGCCGGTGACGACGCCGCTCGCCAGCAGCCAAACCGCCGGCCGCGTCCCGTCCAACCCGCGCGCCAGCAGCCACAAGGCTGCCAGGCTGATGAGCGGGTAGGCGGTGCTCCACGAAGGCGCAAAAGCGGCCGCCGCTGGCACCAGCGCCCAACCGACCGCTGCCAGCCGCGCGTCGGCTCCGGTGAAGCGGCGTGCCAGCGCGTGCAGCGGCAGGACGGCCAGCGCCGACCAGACCGGCATCAACATGCCGAAGACCGCCGACGCCCACTGCTGCGGCGTGTAGCTGAGCAGGTCGAAGTTGTGGCACTGGTAGGGCAGCAGCCAGCGCCGGAGGTTTTCGGCCAGCCCGACCGGCAGCAGCAGTTCGATTCCCCGGTAGAGCAGCGGCGCGCCGGGCGGTACGTTCGACATGTGCCCGCCCAGACGGGCCATCACCGCCGGCCAGTCGCGCCATTCGCCCGCCGCCCAGTCCACATGGGTAGATGCCCAGTGCTGGCCGGTGCCCAGCAGGGCGGTCGTCCGGGTGAACAGCGCATACAGCGCGTCGCCCTCGCGCGCGGCGGCCGCCAGCAGCGCAAAAACCACCGCGCCCGCCGCGCTCCACACCAGTAGAGGAGCCGCGCGGGGTGTGCGCCGCAGCAGCCATGCGGCGCCGGCCACATAAACGGCCGCCGCGGCCGCCAGCGCCAGCAGCCAGCCAGTCGGCAGCAGGTGATACGGCCAGCGCCAGCCGTAGCCACCGCGCAGGTAGGGCGTCACATCGGCCAGCAGCGCCGCCGCGACCAGGACGGTGACGACGGCGGCCACCAGCGGCCAGTGTCTGAACATCGAACCAACCGCTCAGATCGCCGTGTTGATGACGACCATCCGCAGCGTGGTCATCTCTTCGACCGCGAACCGCGGCCCTTCGCGCCCTACGCCGGAGTCTTTGTTGCCGCCGTAGGGCATGTTGTCCACCCGGAAATTGGGCGCGTCATTGATGATGACGCCGCCCACGTTCAGCCGCTGCACGGCGCGCAAGGCCTTCTTCAGGTCGTAGGTGTAGACGCCGGCCTGCAAGCCGAACGGCGAGCTGTCCACTGCCGCCAGCGCCTGCTCGAAGTCATCATACGGCACCAGGCTGACCACCGGCCCGAACACCTCGGCGCACATCACCTGCATGTTCTCGGTCACGTTCTCCAGCACGGTCGGCTCGAACATCTGTCCCTGGCGCCGCCCGCCGACTAGCGCGGTCGCGCCCTGGTCCACCGCCTCCTGCACCCAGCTCTCGATGCGGGCGGCGGCGGCTTCGTTGATCACCGGGCCGATGTCGGTGCGCTCATCCAGCGGATCGCCCAACACCAGCCGGCGCGTCGCCTCCACGAAGCGGTCACGGAACTCATCGTAGCGGCTGCGGTGGATGTAGATGCGCTGCACGCTGATGCACACCTGGCCGCTGTAGGCGAAGCTGCCAACCACCGTGCGCGCCACGGCGTGTTCCAGGTTGGCGTCGGCCTCGATGATGGTGGCCGCGTTGCCGCCCAGTTCCAGCGTCAGCCGGCGCAGGCCGGCGTTCTTGGCGATCTGGCGGGCGACCGGCGGGCTGCCGGTGAAGCTGATCATGGCCACGCGCGGATCGCTCGTCAGCCACGCGCCCACGTCCGCGCCGCCCGTCACCACCTCGAACGCGCCCGCCGGCAGGCCGGCCTCGCGCAGGATGTCGGCCAGGCGCAGCACGGTCAGCGGGGTGGCCGGGGCGGGTTTCATCACGATCGGGCAGCCGGCCGCCACCGCCGGCGCTACCTTGTGCGCCGACAAATTCAGCGGGAAGTTGAAGGGGGTGATGGCAGCCACCACGCCCACCGGCACGCGGATGTAGTAGCCGACCCGGCCTACACCGCCGGCGGCGGCGTCCAGCGGGATGGTCTCGCCGTGCAGCCGGCGCGCCTCGTCGGCGGCAAAGTTGAACGTGTCCACGGCGCGGGTCACTTCGGCGCGGGTGTACTTCAGCGGCTTGCCGTTCTCGCGCGCCATCAGCCGCGCCAGATCATCGAGCTGGTCGCGCAGGAGCTGCGCCGTCCGGTTGAGGATAGCGCCGCGCTGATGGGCGGGCATGGCGGCCATCTCGCCGGCCGCGTCAGCTGCCCGACCAACAGCGGCGCGCACTTCAGCTTCGGTGAATTCCGGCACGTGGTCGATCACGCTGCCGTCATACGGGTTGATCACCGCGGTCATCTGTCGAGTCATCGGCCTATCCTCACCCTCTGTCAGATACATCCGCCAGCAGTTGAGCGATGATTGTAATCGGTCCAGCGAGAAAATCCAGCGGACGGCCAGGCGGCTTCAGGGCAAACCCGTCCGCGGGCTGCACGGACGTCGGGGCGTGGTCGGCACATCGGCCGCCCCCGACAACGAGGCCTGCCCTTCATGACCGGCTCATAGGTGCTGACGCGACCGCTCCGGGGCGCGCCTGAATGCCCCGGCCGCATTTCCTAATCATCGGTTAAAGGTTTTTCACACCGGCTTCACCGGCCGTATGCTATAGTCAGAGTATGCATTCACACAACCTATCATCTCCGCCCGAACCCTACGTGCGCTGGGCGCGCGTCATCTCCGACTTGGTCAGCCCGCCGGTGGTGTGGGCGGTGTTGGCGTTCCCCATCGCCTCGCAGCACGCCCCCAGCCGCGGCCAGGCGGTGGTGTGGGCGCTCACCTACGGCCTGCTCGTCTGCCTGCTGCCGATGCTGTACGTGGGCTGGATGGTGCGGCGCGGCCGCATCACCGACCTGCACATGAAATACCGGCAGGAGCGGTTGCTGCCGTTCCTGGTGTCCATGGCCTGCACCGGCGCGGCCTGGCTGCTGCTGCGCTGGATGGGCGCGCCGCCGCTGGTGCCGCTGCTGGCCGCCGTCACCCTGGCGCAGTTGGTGGTGATGACGCTCATCACGCTGGTGTGGCAGATCAGCATGCACGCCATGAGCATCGCCAGCGCGGTGACGGCGACGGCGCTGCTGTTCGGCGCGCTGCCGGCGCTGGCGGTGGCGCCGCTGGTGCCGCTGGTGGGCGCGGCGCGGTTGAAGCTGCGCCGCCATACGCTGGCGCAGGTGATCGCCGGCACGGTGATGGGGGCGCTGGTGACAGTCGCCCTGGTCGCGGTCGCCCGCTAGCGCGGCGCGTTCCGGGGGGCGGTGACTTGCCCTGCCCCGGCGCGGGTTGAGCGCCAAACGCAGGGTGCGGTCGCGCTGCGCACCGCCCGGTCAAAGGTTCGCGCGGCGCTCATGCTGCTTGGGGGGATGCAGGCCCAAGAAGACCCAGTTGGCGCGCGCGGCGAGGAGACGGTCGCGGTTCATTCTCAGGCGGTGCACGGTCGCCCGGCCTACCGGGGTGAGCCTGCGGACGAGGATCCCGCCTGGCATCCACTCAAAATGTTCGGACCAGTCTTGAGTACGGGGGTTGAACAAAGGCGCCTCTGCGCCGGTCTCAGGATCAACCGCCGACGTTGCGCGCGCCTTGCTCATGTTGCAGTTCGCGCAGGACAGACAGAGGTTGTCGAGCGAATCGTCCCCATCCGGGTCAATATGATCAACATGCATGGCTTGGCCGGTGACGCGCTGAGACGTCTGGCAGTATTCGCACCGGAAATCTGCCCGCTCATGGACGCGGCGTACAGCTTCCGCCCATGAGCGCTCACTCATCAGCCGGATTCAGATCGTCCGGGCTGACGGCATAGCCTCGCTCGGCCAGGTATTTCATGGCCTGCGATTTGCGGAGCGCCAGCCGATCGCTGCGCTCAACCAGCGCCTCTAGCTCGGCATACTCCGCCGCTGAGATGGCGCCGCGCTGGTTCCTGGCCAGGAGTTCCGAGATGCGCCTCTGCAGCGCGGGCTGCATCTGCTCACGAGCGATCGTCCAGAGCGTGTCATCCGACAGGTAAGCCATCGCTTTGAGCTCTTCTTTCTCAACCTCCGGCAGATCGAAGAGCGGCAGATCGAAGGCCAATGCCAGCCGCGCGCGGATGACCTCGTCCACCGTCAGCGATTGCTGCTGTGCAACCTGCTGCGCTTTTTGGTACAGGTTGTCGGGGATCGAAATGGTGTGATCGGTCATGCGCCTCTCCGTCAGAACCTCTAACCCATTTTACCCCTATCCCGCCGTCCCAGGTCAACCCAAGCTGCCGCGGCAAACCCCGGCGCGGGGCGCGCGCATGAGGCGGTTCGGCGCAGTGGATCGGGCGGCGCCTTCCGGGGGGCGGTCACTTGCCCTGCCAGTAGTCATACTGGATGTAGCGGGCGGTCTCGGCGGCGGCGTCAGGGCCCAGCAGCCGGCTGACCACGTACAGCGCCATGTCGATGCCGGCGGACACGCCGGCGGAGAGGATGATGCGGCCGTTGTCCACATAGCGCGCGTCCGGGCAGATCGTCGTCCGCGGGGCGGCAGCCCGCAGCTCCTCCAGGGCGCTGAAGTGGGTGGTGGCGGCCAGGCCATCCAGCAGGCCGGCCTGCGCCAGCACCAGCGCGCCGGTGCACACCGACAGCAGCAGTTCGACGCGCGCGGCCTGGGCGGCGACCCAGCCGGTGACCGCCCGGTTATGCATCAGCGCCCGCGTGCCGCGCCCGCCGGGCACCAGCAGCAGGTCGGGCGGCGGGCAGTCCGCCAGGGTGTAAGCCGGGTTGACGCTCAGGCCGTTGCGGGCCAGCACTGGCCCCGGCCGCTCGGCCACCGTGTACACCTGGAACGGCGGCTCTGGCAGCGTGCGCGCACCCGCCACGCCGAAAACCTCGAACGGGCCGCAAAAGTCCAGCACTTCTACCTCGTCAAAGATGAGGATCGCCACCTGGCGCGCCATCGCCGCTCCCTGTCGCTCAGCCTTCGCCCAGCCAGCCCTGAGAACGGCGCAGCGCCGTATGCAGGCGCTGCTGCTGCACCGTGGTCGTTAGGTCGCCGCGTGTGCGCTCCAGCACGCCGCGCACGATATCGGTCTGGCGGCGCAGGCCGCCGGTGAGCGCATCCGGAAAATCAAAAGTCACCAGCTGGTCGTAGATGTCGTCCATCCACTCCAGCAGGCGTTCAGCCTCAGCCACGTCCGGGTCTTCGCGGCGCAGCGTGTCCAGGATGAAGCGCCGGAGTTCAGTGGCGGCTTCGGCCAGGCCGTTCAGGTAGGCGGCGTGCTCGACGTGGAGCGCCTCCGGGGTGGGCAGCGGCTGCCGCCGGATGATGGCGGCGGTCACGAACGCCTCGACCACCTCCTTGAGCGCGTCCTGGGTGTAGCCGGTGTGGATCAGATCCGGGTAGGCGGCGATGCTGGCGGTCATGTCGTCCGCCGCCGCCCGCGCCGCCGCCAGCTTGGCATCCGCTGCCGGCCAGTCGCGGCGGTGCACGGCGCGGATGGCCTCGGCGCAGCAGCGGATGACCTCGCGCGAGCGGGCGATGGCCGCGTCGCGGGCGGCGTTCTTGGCGACCAAAGCGGCGCGAATGGCGTCGGCGACGGCGTTGAGGTCACTCACGGTCAGTTTGATCCTGGCGCTCGTCCGGCTCGCCTTCCGCCCGGATGCCGCCGAACAGCTGGTCGGCCAGCGACGCCGGCTGCGGCGGCAGCTTCAGCTCGCCGTGCAGGGACTCGTAGCGCTCCAGGTTGGCGCCCAGCGCCCGCAGCAGCAGCTTGGCGTTGGCGGGCGTCATCACCACCCGCGCCTGCACCCGTGCGCGGGGGTCATTCGGCAGCACTTGAATGAAGTCCAGCACGATCTCGCTGTTGGTCTGGCTGACGATGACCGCGTTAGCGTAGACCGCCTGGAGGTTGGCGGGGATCTCTAACTGAAGTTTGCGCGGGGCGGTGGGCGGCGGCAGCATAGCGGCTCCCTTAAGGGTATGCCGGGCACGACGAGCGCCCGGTCTGGATCGAGCAGGTCATCCTATCCAGTATAGACTAAAGGGCAGAACGGCGCTGCCGCCCTAGAACGGGATGTCGCCCATGCTGTCGGGCGGCGGCGCGAACTCGTCGTAGCCGGCCTCGCGGTCTTCGCGACGGCCTAGAAGCTGGAAGGTGTCGGCCGTCAGATCCAGCGTGGCCGCCGGCTGACCGCTCTTGTCAATGTAGGCCGACGCCTCGACCGTCCCCACGACCATGATCTGCGTCCCTTTGCGGACGTAATTGTTGGCGATCTCCGCCAGCCGGCGCCAGCAGGTCACGCGATACCAGGTGGTCTTCTCCTGGCGTTCGGCGCCTTCCTGCTGGCCGCCGAAGCGGCGCGTCACCGCCACCGAAAAATCGCACACCGGGACTCCCGACTGGGTATACTTGAAGTTGGGGTCGCGGCCTACGTTGCCCACAATGATCGTCTGTGACCAGCCCGCCATAGCATCTGTCTCCTTGGTGGATTAGCTTGCGCTTGCATAGAACGTTTATTCTATCATCACCTGAGCGGATGCGCCAGCCCTGATCAAGCTGCAAACAGGGACTGTCGCGTCAAAACTGCGGGTGGGTTTGTAAAAGGCCGCCACGGTTTTTAGGGACGGGCGGCTGTGGCTGCCGCGCTGGGCGCGCACGTCGGCGCGCCCCTACTCGGTGATCCGCTCGCCGCTTGCGATGCATTGGCGCTGCGGCCGCGGGTCTGCCGACGCTTGTGTAAAGATTGTATTCATTTTGCTGAAATTCCAGTTAGAAATTAAGACAGATTTCGTCATATGGCCGCTAACCGTTGTATAATGAGGCTTGGTGTTCGCAGTCAAGTTTGAGGATAATACACTGACGATGACCACGATCCTCGTCGTCGATGACTGTTACAGCATCGCCTATCTAGTGCGCTTGATGTTGGAACGCCGGGGCTGCCAGGTCATCATCGGGTGCAACGGCCATGAAGGCCTGGCGCTGCTGGACCAGCAGGCGTTCGACCTCATCATCAGCAACTACATGATGCCGCACATGGACGGCCTGACCTTCCTGCGCCGGCTCCGCCAGCGTGCCGATGGCGCGCGCATCCCCTTCGTGCTGATGACCGCCAGCGCCCGCGCTGGGGTTCGCCAAGCCGCCCTCGACAGCGGCGCTGACGCCTTTCTGCCCAAGCCCTTCTCTTGGAAGGAACTGGATGCCATCCTCAACCGCTTAGGCATTCACCCCTCGCCCCACTGACCGTGTCAGCCGCCGCGCCGCGCCTCAAGCTGCCGGCGCAGGACTTCGCTCACCACCTGCGGGTTGCCTTTGCCCTTCAGCGCTGCCATGCACTGGCCCATCAGCGCGCCGAACAGCTTCTCCTTGCCGGCTAGGTAATCGCGCACCATGGCCTCGTTGGCGGCCAGCACGCCGGCGACCGCCGCCACCGCCGATCAATCCGCTCGTGATTGACATTGTGCGCATCCCGCTGCATGAGTGCGGTGATGTGGTGGTAGCCGTGCTACGGGTAACGCCCGGCGTAGTCTCGAAGGGCTGACATCATCCCAACTTCCTCGGCTCTTCCTCACTAGCGGTCGCGTACGTCTGTTCTTCGCTGTAGCGCTTGCCGTGTTTTTGCTTGCTCATGAGACTGTTGCTCTTGTAGCCTTATTCTCCCGAAACACTCTCACTCCATCTGGCTCTATTTTATGGGGCGAGGACAACAAACCCGCTCGGGGCGAGATGTTCACAGATAAACGGCGGCGCAGTCCGCCAGCCGGTGAGATAGTGCGAATAAAGCATAAGCGGCAGGCGATCTTGATGCCTTGAGACGGGATACCGGATACGTGCCTGTAAAGTTCGTTTTGGGCGACAGGGGCAGGCAAAAGCGACATCTGCAGCCTGAAACGTGATAAGCTCCTTTTGAGGCGTGGGGCAGATAGTCCCAGAACCGGCTGCTGAGGGTGCGGCTGGCAGCAATCATGACCTTCGCCACAGCGGTTTTAATCACGTTCAAGCCTCGCTGTCCTATTCTCGGCGTTGTTTGAAATCCGGGGCAAAGGTCGCATTCCCATCAGAAAACGCAGCCCATTGAACCGTTTTACAAGCACAATATACAGAACCAGGGTTATGAGCAGTGATCCCAAGGTAATCACTATGAACTTGACTCCGCTGGATATGTCCCACCGGGTAGCGAAAAACCCAATGACGACAATCGGTGCATGATGCAGCAGATAAAAAGGTAAAACCGCTTCGTTCAGTTCATCCAGAAATGAATATGGCTTGTTCAGCCAGCGTTTTCCCAAAGCGAGCATCACCAGAATTAATGCCCAACTGTTCACCGTGATTGCCATCAGAAGCGGCAAAGCGTCCGAATAGTAATCGGCAATGGTGTGAAGTGCCGAGTCAACTTCTCGGAAAAATATCACGGCGATGCCTCCCAGACTCAGGAGGAACACCCCTGCGGCGATCTTGAAGTCGCGCTGAACTGCTTCCATAAACTGCTGATCTGCGACCAGCACATATCCATAAATGAAGAATACGAGCCAGAAACTGAAGTCTGCCCAGCCCAGATAATCGGGAAAGCGCGGGCGAAGCAAGGTCTGCACCGCGACCAATGGTAAAACCAGCAACAGGGTACCGCCACGCACGCACATAAGTGACGTGAGCCAATGCATGGTGCGAGGAGAACGACGCAGATAGACAAACAGCGCCAGAGCCAGAACTGAGAAGACCAGCAGAAAAAAGAGATACCATAGATGGTAGCCGTAGCTGCCCACCCACTGAAAATCCCGGCTGGTGAAATGATTGGCGCGAAAAAACTGCGGGATGTAGTGATGCAGGAGTGTTCCCGCAAATTCCTCATTTGTACGGAGGTGAAAATACGCCTGGATAGGCGAAAAGATCACGATACCAAACAGGAAAGGCACTCCCAGACGTTTCAGACGTTCGCCAATAAACTGCCAGGCATTGCGTGTCCTGAGGGCAAACCATACTCCGGCACCGGATACAAGAAACAGCAGTGGAATGCCAAACTGGTTGAACAGTCCTGCCAACAGAGCCGCGAGTGTGCTGGCTTCGCGGTCGGTAACAATCCACGATCCGCCGGCGAAAGGCAGTATCGCGTGGACGAGAAAGACCGCACCTACGGCGATCACACGCAGCCAATCTAGAAAATAGAGACGTTCGCTCACCCCAGTAGAAATACCTCAACTACACAAGACAACTTTAATTTAATAACACGTAAAAGACAAGATTTCATCTGACACAAGTGACTTAACCGACAACTTCGGAAGCCATGTTGTCGGGGATGTCTGACTTCGGTACTTGCCATTCAAAGAGCGTGTCCAGCCCCAATCTAGCGGATCCGAAATCGTCATGATTTCACTGCCACCTAGCTCACCTGCCCGCCGCCGACGCTGCAATCCAGTCTGCAAGCGCTGGGCTTCCATTTGCGGCTCGACCACTTGGCAGAAATTCTCGACATGACGGTACAGTTCCAGTAGCCTTAAGTTGGAACCCCTTTCGTGCTTCGCAGCCAGTAAGGATAACCCTTCTGTGAAAGATGTCCCACCTTAGCCCTACCTCACGCTATCTATTTTGCTGAAATTCCAGTTAGAAATTAAGACAGATTTCGTCATATGGCCGCTAACCGTTATATAATGAGGCTTGGTGTTCGCAGTCAAGTTTGAGGATAATACACTGACGATGACCACAATCCTCGTCGTCGATGACTGTCACAGCATCGCCTATCTAGTGCGCTTGATGTTGGAACGCCGGGACTGCCAGGTCGTCATCGGGCGCAACGGCCATGAAGGCCTGGCGCTGCTGGACCAGCAGGTGTTCGACTGCATCATCAGCAACTTCATGATGCCGCACATGGACGGCCTGACGTTTCTCCAGCACGTGCGCCAGCGCTGCCGTCGCATCCCGTTCGTGCTGATGACCGCCAGCGCCCGCGCTGAGGTTCGCCAAGCCGCCCTCGACAGCGGCGCTGACGCCTTTCTGCCCAAGCCCTTCCCCCTGGCGGAACTGGATGCCATCCTCAACCGCTTAGGCATTCACCCCTCGCCCCACTGACCGTGTCAGCCGCCGCGCCGCGCCTCAAGCTGCCGGCGCAGGACTTCGCTCACCACCTGCGGGTTGCCTTTGCCCTTCAGCGCCGCCATGCACTGGCCCATCAGCGCGCCGAACAGCTTCTCCTTGCCGGCTAGGTAATCGCGCACCATGGCCTCGTTGGCGGCCAGCACGCCGGCGACCGCCGCCGCCACCGCGTCCGCGTCGGAGACCTGCGCCAGCCCCTTCTCGGCCACGATCTGCGCCGGGTCGGCCCCCGTCTGCCACATCTCCTCCAGCACAACAGCGGCTGTGCCCCTGTTGAGCGTGCCGCCGTCCACCAGCTTCACTAAGGCGGCGAACTGCGCCGGCTGGATGCGGATGGCGGCGATGGCCTCGCGTTCGACGCCCTCGCGGTTCATCAAACTGAACAGGCTGCCGACCAGCCAGTTGGCTGCCGATTTAGGGTTCGCGCCGGCCGCCACCGCCGCCTCGTAGAACTGCGCCACTGCCTGATCCATCACCAACACGCGCGCGTCATAAGCGCTCAGGCCGAAAACCTCCATCAGCCGGCGGCGCTTGGCGTCGGGCAGCTCCGGCAGTTGGGCGCGCACCCGTTCCACCCATTCCGGCGTGATCTCCAGCACCGGCAGATCCGGCTCTGGGAAGTAGCGATACTCATCCGCCCGTTCTTTATAGCGCTGAACGACGATGCGCTGCCGCGCTTCATCCCAACCCAATGTCGCCTGCTTGACGCCCTCGCCGCTCTCCCACAGCGCGATCTGCCGGTTGATCTCATACTGAATGCTGCGATACAAGCTGCGGATGCTGTTGAGGTTCTTCACCTCAGTGCGGGTGCGATAGTCGGTGTCGTCGCGGTGCATGACGCTGATGTTCGGCTCGATGCGCAGCACGCCCTTGGACATGTCGCCGTTGTTCACGCCTAGATACTGGAGGATGGCGCGCAGCGCGCGGGCGTAGGCTTCGGCCTCATCGGCGCTGTGGATGTCCGGCTCGGTGACGATCTCCAGCAGCGGCACGCCAGACCGGTTATAATCCACCAGGCTGTCGCCGTTCATGTGCGTCAGCTTGCCGGTATCTTCCTCCAGGTGGGCGCGGCGGATGCGCACCCGCTTGAGATACGGCTCGCCGTCTTCCGGCGTCACCTCCACGTCCAGATAGCCGTTGACCGCCAGCGGCCGGTCATACTGGCTGATCTGGTAGCCTTTGGGCAGGTCAGGGTAGAAGTAGTTCTTGCGGGCGAACTGATTGAAGCGCGGGATGTGGCAGTTGAGCGCCAGCGCCACCATCAGTCCAAACTCGACGGCGCGCTCGTTGATGACCGGCAGCGTGCCGGGCAGGCCGAGCGACACCGGGTCTACGGCCGTGTTGGGTTCAGCTTCTACGCTGTCCACGACCGGGCACGGGCTGAACATCTTGCTGCGGGTCAGCAGCTCGGCGTGCACTTCCAGGCCAATGATCGGTTTCCAATCGCTCATGAACGGCTGTTCCTGATGACACGACACCAAATGATACAGGGCGGCTGCCGCGGAGATTGTACCACAGAAGCCGGCGGGAAATGTTCCGTTTCGGCAGCGGCGAAGTGTGCTACCCTAGAAAGCGATGAACGCGACACAGCCCCAACCCTCACCTGCCCTCAACCGTCGGCGGCTGGCGCGGCTGGCGGCCGTCCTGCTCATCAGCGCCGCCGGGCTGATGGCGCTGCAAACCGCCGCCCCAACCGCCGCCGGGGCGATTTTCCTGCTGCTGCTGGCCGCTAGTTTGGGCCATGCCGTCTGGAAGGCGCAGGGGCCGGTCGGTCAGGCGCTGGCGGCGCAGATACGCCCGCCGGCGCGCGCCTTCGCGCCGCAGCGTCGGCGCGCTCCGCGCCCAACCGCGCCCGTCCGCGTCTATCCCCAGCAGTGGGCGTGGTTGGGGGCGGCGCTGGCGGCCAGCGCCGCCGGGCTGATGGCGCTGCAAGCCGCCAGGCCGGCGGCGGCCAGCGCGCTCTTCGTCCTGCTGCTGGGGGCGGCGCTGAGCGCGGCGGTCTGGCGCGCGCGGGACGTGATCGCGTCCGTCCCGGTGGGCGCGGGGGCGGCGCTTCCGCGCATCGTCTGGGCGCTGCTGCTGCCCGCCCGGCTGCCGCTGGCGCTGCTGCGAGCCGGGGCGGGCCTGCTGGCGGCGCAGCGGCGGCTGGCAGCCGGCATCTTGGCCGCGGCCGCGCTGGTCCTGGCGGCGCTGAGCGCCCTGAGCTTCCAGGTGGCGCGGTTGGGCGGCCTGCCGCTCGACCAGGCGCTGACCCTGCTGGGGGGCGCGGCGGCGGCGCTGTGGGCGGCGCTGGCGCTGCTGCGGGGCGGGGCGGCGCTGCCGGCGTCCTCGACCGCGGCGCTGGCCGCTGGCCGCCCCCGCTGGTTGAGCCTGACGCTGGGCGCGCTGGCGCTGGCCGCCTTGGGGGAGATGAGCGGGAACCTGCTGCGGCTGCCGGCCTTTGAGCGCCCCTCGCCGCACGCGCAGATGGCGCTGCTGGCCGCCGGCTGTGCGCTGGTCGTCCGCGGGCTGACGCCCCGCCCGGCGCGGACGAAACCCGCCGAGCCCCCCAACCGACAGGCGCAGCCTGATGGCGGCTGGCGGCTGCTGGCGGCCATCCTCGTCCTGGCGCTGGCCGTGCGCCTGGTCGGGTTGGGGACGTTCGTGCGCTACTCGGTCGACGAGATGAACACCATCCCGGAAGTGCTGGCCTTCACCTGGCAGCCGGAGGGCGTGCGCCTGCTGACCGAGATGAACGGCATCTCGCCGTTTCCCTGGGTGTTCGCCTATTTCCAGTGGGCGGGGACGTGGGCGCTGGGCAGCACGCTGGAGGGCATCCGGCTGGCCAGCGCCGCCGCCGGGACGTTGACAGTGCTAGCGATCTACTGGCTGGCGCGGGCGGTCTTCGACCGGCCGACGGCGCTGCTGGCGGCGCTGCTGCTGGCGGCGTTCCCGCCGCACATCCACTTCAGCCGGCTGGCGCTACTGAACATCGCCGATCCGCTGGTGGGCACGCTGGGGCTGGCGTTCCTGGGGCGCGGGCTGGCGCGCGGCCAGATGCGGGACTATGCGCTGGGGGGCGCGTTCCTGGGGCTGACGTTCTATTTCTACAACGGCGGGCGCATGTTCTACACGCCGCTGATGGCCGCCTGGGTTGGGCTGGGGCTGCTGGCGTGGAGGCCGCGCCCGCCGCTGCGCGGGCTGCTGACGACGCTGGCGGCGTTCTGCCTCACCGTCGCGCCGGTGATCTACACCATGCGCGCCTACGGCTACTATCTGGCTGGGCGGATGGATGCTTCCGGCCTGGGCGCGGACTACTGGCTGGATCTGATCGCCCGCGGCGACCTGGGCGAGTACCTGCACCGGCTGGGCTGGGCGCTGCGCTTCACCGTCCAGAACCCAGACGACACCATCTACTACGGCGGCGACACGCCGCTGGTGCTGCCCATCCTAGCGCCGGTTTTCCTGCTGGGCGCGGCCTGGGCGGTGTACCACTGGCGGCGGCCGGGTGGGCTGCTGCTCGGCCTGTGGCTGCTGGGCGCGGCGGTCGGCAACAGCATCTTGATCGTCACCGCCGCTTCCACCCGCTTCGTGATCGCTTTCCCGGCGCTGGCACTGCTGCTGGCCGCCGGCCTGCGCTATACGCTGCCGCTGGTCTGGCCGCCGCGCGCCCCGGCGCTGGCGCTGCGCTGGCGGGCTGCTGGCCGCTGGCGGCGTTTTCGCTGGCCGCCGCGCCACCCCGAACGCCACCTGCGGCGCGTCCTGGCGGCGCTGGCGGTCGGCGGCGCGGCGCTGCAGATCGCCTATTACTTCGGCCCGCACCTGACGTTCTACAATCGCCAACTGCGCATGGCGCACGCCTTCCCGGACGGCTACGACGCCGTGTACCGGTCGCTGGCGTTCCCCGCCGGCACCCACGTCCACATCATCAGCGCCACGCCTTTCAGCCAGATGGACGCTCAGGGGCTTTTCGATTTCCTGCGCGGCCATAACCAGGTGCAGATCCACACGCTGACGCCGCAGCAGTTCGACTCGGTCTATCTGGACCAAATGGCGTGCGGTGTTGACCACGCCTTCTTCATCCAGCTTGCGGATCGCTACTCCGCCCAGGTCATCCACGATCATTTCTACGTGCGCGCCGTCGAAACCTCGCCTGACGCCGCCGTGATCCCGGATGAGCGCGAACTGGTGCTGCTGTACGCGCCTTACCTGCGCGGGATCGAAGCGCTGTACGGCGCGCGCTGCCTGAACAGCACCCAGCCATGAGAGTCCGCGCCAGCCTGAGGACAGGGCGCGTTTTGGCGACTGCCTCGGCGCTTGGTTTGAACGCCTGGGGCAATAGTGGCACAATGTTGCCCTGAATAGTCCAAGACGCCTGGGTGAACGCCATGGATCGCTGGGAATACTGCATTGTGGCCCACGCGCCGAGCGGGCCGCTGCTCATCAACGTGACCTACTGCACGCCGCAGGGTGCGCAAACCGTGCAGCACCGCGCCGACAGCTATGAGGACGGCGTCAACCGGCTGTGGCCGCAGGTGCTGGCGGAGATGGGGCGCGCCGGCTGGGAGCTGGCGGCGGTGGATGCCGGCGCGCTGTACTTCAAGCGCGCGCTGGGGCGCGATTGATGGGCGAGTACCCGGTCTGCTTTGTGCCCGCCGGCGACTATCTGATCGGCAGCCAAGGGCTGCCCGCCAGCCGCCCCGCGCACACCGTCCGGCTGGCAGCTTTCGCCATCGGGCAGGCTGCGGTCACCAACGCGGAATACGCCGCGTTCATCGGGGACGGCGGCTATACGACCCGTGACTACTGGACGGCGATGGGCTGGCGGTGGCTGGAGAGCAAAGCAGCGCGCGCGCCGGGCTTGTGGGACGACCCGCGCTTCCACGCGCCGGCGCAGCCGGTGGTGGGCGTGTGTTGGTACGAAGCCCTGGCCTTCACCCGCTGGCTGGCCGCCGTCACTGGCCTGCCCTGGCGGCTGCCGACCGAGGCCGAGTGGGAGGCCGCCGCCCGCGGCCCAGAGGGCGACGCGCCCGCCCGTCCCTACAATACGGCCGAACAGGGCGTAGGCCGCCCCTGGCCGTCGCAGCCGGGGCGCGGGGCTGCCTGGTGCGGCGCGCTTGACCTGTGCGGCAACGTGTGGGAGTGGTGCAGCACGCGCTGGGGGCGCAACTGGCAGACGCTGGAATACCGCTACCCCTACACGCCCGACGACGGACGCGAACATTTGGAGGGCAGCCACGCCCGCGTCATCCGCGGCGGTTCGTGGTTCGACCCGCTGACTGAGGCACAGCCGGCCAATCGGGGACGCTACCTGCCCGGCTCCCGCGCCAGCAATATCGGCTTCCGGCTGGCGCGCAGCCTGCCGGCGTGAGCGTCAGCCGGCGTACTGTTTGACCACCTGCCGTGCTACCACCATCCGGTGAACTTCCGACGCGCCGTCGTAGATGCGGAAGGCGCGCGCCGCCTCATACCACGTGCTCAGCGGCAGATCGCGCGAGATGCCCGTGCCGCCGCAGATCTGGATGGCGCGGTCAATCACCCGGTTGACGGCTTCGGCCACGAACACCTTGCACATGGACGTCTCCTGCCGCGCCTGATGCCCCTGGGCCAGCAGCCAAGCGGCCTGGTGGATCATCAGCCGGCCGGCGTGCAGCTCCATCGCCGAGTCGGCCAGCATCCACTGCACGGCCTGGTGGCTGGTGAGCGGGCCGCCGAAAGCATGGCGCTCGGCGGCGTAGCGGGTGGCGATCTCCAGCGCTCGCTGGGCGATGCCCGTCCAGCGCATGCAGTGGGTCAGCCGCGCCGGGCCCAGCCGCTGCTGGGTGAGCGCGAAGCCCTGACCTTCCTCGCCCAGGATGGCGCTCGGCGGCAGCCGCAGATCGTGGAACTTGACTTCGGGGTGGCCGCCCAGATCGCGCGCGCCCATGGTCGGCACATGGCGCACGATCTCGATGCCGGGCGCGTCCGCTGGGGCGAGGAACAGCGTCGCCCCTTTGTGGGTGGGCACGTCCGGGTTGGTGACGGCCATGATGATGAAGAAGGCCGCGCCCGCCGCGCCGCTGGTGTACCACTTGTGCCCGTTGATCACCCAGTGGTCGCCGTCGCGCACGGCGCGGGTGCGCAGCATGGTCGGGTCGGAGCCAGCGCCGGGCGGAGGTTCGGTCATGGCGAAGGCCGAGCGGATGTCGCCGGCAGCCAGCGGCTTCAGGTAGCGTTCAACTTGTTCCGGGCTGGCGAACAGGTGCAGCAGGTGCATGTTGCCCTCGTCAGGCGCAGCGCAGTTGAGCGCGGCCGGGCCGAGCAGGCTGCGGCCAGCGGCCTCGAACACGGGCACGATCTCCTGCAGCGTCAGCCCCAGGCCGCCCAGCTCGGTCGGGAGCTGCGGGGCCCACAGGCCGGCGGCCTTCGCCTTGTCTCGCAGCGCCCGCAGGGCTTCCGGGGCCAGCGGCGGCTCGTGGTGGTTCAGATGGTGCTCCAGCGGGATGACTTCCTGCTCCACAAACTGGCGCACCCGCTGCGTCAGCTCCTGCACCGCCGGGGAAAGCGAGAAATCCATAGCGTCTCATCCTAAAGTTTGTCAAAGTTTGTCAGCAACACGGCACAGACTTCGTTCGAAAAAAGGTACGGACGCTGCAGATGGCGTCCGTACCGTGTACTGCATGCCACTAACGTTCAACGCTTCCCATCGACGACGCTCACTCCAGCACCAGCGTGGGCGTCAGCATCGGTCCGAGGATGCGCTCCATGGCCATCGTGTGGCTGCACACGTGCCGGCTGCGGAAGAAATCGCAGTCGCAGTGCCAGCGCCCGGCCTCATAGCCGAAGAAGTGATCGTTGTTGCTGCCGTCGAAAACGGCTTCCAGCGCGATAAAACGGATACGGTCGGTCTCTTCAGCGTAGCGTTTGGCCTTCTCGACATCGCTGACCACATTTTGGCCTGGGGCATAGTGCAGCGGTTCGCGTTTGAGCATCGGTCGCAGCAGCTTCTCCAGCGCCATCGTGTGCGGGCAGATGTGATGGCTGCCGAAGCCCGGGCAGGTGCAGTGCCAGCCGCCGTCATCCAGCGTGACGCGGTAGCCGTTGTTGTTGCCCTTGAAGTCCACCGTCAGGCTCTTGATGGTGATGCGGTGGGGTTCTTCGGCATAGCGTTTGGCCTTCTCGATTTTGCCGATCATGCCGTAATCCATTGCGCGTGTACTCCTTAGATCTGATTGAAGTGACCGGTCGGGTAAAACACACACGCGGTTGGGCAGCGACCCAAACCGCGTGTGGGATATCCTCAGGTATGTGTTATTGGCTTCAAGATTCTCATGGCGACACTTGCCTTTTACGCGCCAACATCGCCAGCATATGAAACAGTTTAAGCCAGTTTTAATCATTTGTCAAACGCTGCTAACCAGCGTTCAACCCCCTTTTATCGTTCGCTGGATGACATTTGACCCAGGACTATCGCATCAAGCGCATCAAAAGTCGAAGGCAAGTCTGCAAAAAGCTGCCCTGGATTGGGTAGGGGCGCACGTGTCGGCGCGCCCCTACTCCTCGACAGTGGTGCGTTTGCTCTGTCGGTCACTCTCGGCTCTGCGCGTCGAGCACGGCCACGGCCGCCATGGCCACGATGTCCTCGACGTCGTCGCCGGCCTGCAGCACGTGCGCCGGCGCGCCCACGCCCAGCAGGATCGGGCCGATAGCCTCCGCCCCGCCCAGCCGCGCCAGCAGCTTGTAGGCCACGTTGGCCGCCTCCAGGTCAGGGAACACCAGGATGTTGGCGTCCTTCACCTTGCTGAACGGGTAGCGCCGCTCGACCAAGTCGGGCACGACGGCCGTGTCGGCCTGCATCTCGCCGTCCACCACCAGGTCGGGGCGCTTCTGCAGCACCAGCCCCACCGCTTTGCGCACTTTCTCAGTGGCGGGGTGGGCGGTGCTGCCGAAGTTGGAGAACGACAGCATGGCGACGCGCGGCTCCAGTTCCAGCATATCGCGGGCGAAGTCGGCGGCCAGGATGGCGATCTCCGACAGCGTCTCGGCGTCGGGGTCGATGTTGACGGTGGCGTCGGTGAACAGGTAGACGCGCCCCTTGACGATCATGATGTACACGCCGCTGGCGCGGGTAGCGCCGGGGCGAGTGTGGAAGATCTGCAGCGCCGGCCGCACCACATCCGGGTACTCCAGGTTCAGCCCGTTCAGGCACACGTCGGCGTCGCCCAGCTTGACCATCATCAGGCCGAAATGCGTGCGCCCAGTCACTAGGTTCAGGGCGTACTGGCGGGTGATGCCCTTGCGCTGACGCAGCGCCCACAGCGCCTCGGCATAGCGCGCGCGCGCGGCGTCGTCGGCATAGGGGTCAATCACCTGCGGCTGGAAGTTCAGCCCCAGCTCGG
This sequence comes from uncultured Anaerolineae bacterium, assembly GCA_937922795.1. Classification (GTDB taxonomy): domain Bacteria; phylum Chloroflexota; class Anaerolineae; order Aggregatilineales; family Phototrophicaceae; genus CFX2. The sequence continues at coordinate 1,809 of CALAJK010000053.1, read as the reverse complement.
CGAGCTGCTTGTGCACGCGCTCCGGCCGGCCGAGCAGGATCGGCGTGGCGATGCGCTCGTCGGCGATGCGGGCGGCGGCGCGGATGATCTTGGGGTCGTCGCCCTCTGGCAGCACCAGCCGCTGCGGCCGGCCCAGCCGCGCCTTGTTGATCAGATGGTTGCGGAGCTGCTGCCCCAAACCCTGCCGCCGCACCAGCTCGTCGCGGTAGGCCTGCAGGTCGAGCTGCCGCCGCGCCACGCCGCTGCGCATGGCCGCCTCGGCGATGGCCGGGGCCACCCACAGCAGCACGCGCGGATCCAGCGGCTTGGGGATGAGGTAATCGCGCCCGAAGCGCAGCGACGTCAGCCCGTAAGCCGTCAGCACGCTGTCAGGCACATCCTCGTGCGCCAGCGCCGCCAGCGCCCTGGACGCCGCCAGCTTCATCTCCTCGTTGATCGAGGTGGCGTAGACGTCCAGCGCCCCGCGAAAGATGAACGGGAAGCCCAGCACGTTGTTCACCTGGTTGGGATAGTCGCTGCGCCCCGTGCCGATGATGGCGTCCGGCCGGACGGCCAGCGCCTCCTCCGGCATGATCTCCGGGTCAGGGTTGGCCAGCGCCAGGATGATCGGGTTGGGCGCCATCTTCTTGACCATCTCCGGCTTCAGCACGCCGGCCGCCGACAGCCCCAGGAACATGTCTGCGCCCTCGATGGCGTCGTCCAGCGTGCGGGCGGACGTCTCGGCGGCGAACTCCGCCTTGTAGCGGTTGACGCCCTCGCGCCCCGCATACACCACGCCTTTCGAGTCCAGCATGAGGATGTGCTCGCGCCGGACGCCCAGCCGCAGGTAGAACTTGGCGGTGGCGATGGCGCTGGCGCCGGCGCCGGAGATGACAATCTTCAGGTCGGCCAGCGCCCGGCCAGTCAGCTCGCAGGCGTTGAGCAGCGCCGCCCCAGAGATGATGGCCGTGCCGTGCTGATCGTCGTGAAAGACCGGGATCGGCAGCGCCGCCTTCAACTGCTCCTCCACCTCAAAGCACTCCGGCGCCTTGATGTCCTCCAGATTGATGCCGCCGAAGGTGGGCGCGATGGCCTTGACGGCGGCCACGATCTCCTCGACGGTGTGGGCGTCAATTTCGATGTCGAACACGTCCACGTCGGCGAAGCGTTTGAACAGCACGCCCTTGCCCTCCATGACCGGCTTGGAGGCCAGCGGCCCGCGGTCGCCCAGGCCGAGGATGGCCGTGCCGTTGGAGACGACTGCCACCAGGTTCGACTTGGCGGTCAGTTCATACGCAGTCAGCGGGTCGCGCTCGACTTCCAGCACGGCCTCGGCCACGCCCGGCGAGTAGGCCAGCGATAGATCACGCTGGGTCGCCAGCGGCTTGGTAGGGGTGACTTCGATCTTGCCGGGGCGTCCCATGCGGTGATACGCCAGCGCATCTTGTTTGGTGATCGCCATACTCTCGTCCTCTTTTCACAGCGGCCGCGCCGCCCAACCTGAACGCCAGCGCTTCAACCGGCGAACTGCATGCGGCCGTGTCCTCATTTTACCCCCGAATCCCAACCGCTTCGATACCAGAGCACCGCGCCCACGGAGCTGTGCCATCTAAAATCAAGGGCGGGTATGCGTAATAAGGTCGCGGTGGATTTTTACAGGGGCAGACCAACGCGTTGGTTGCAATGCGTGTGCCCTGAGTTGTGATTTTGTGGGGTTTACAAATTCTTAAACCGGTGTACGATAGAGACACCGGGCAGCACGCCATGCCCGGTCTTTTGACCGCAGTTCGCTTGAGGGAATGATGACCGAGAGCAGTAGTCCCAGTTTAC
>CALAJK010000052.1 GCA_937922795.1 uncultured Anaerolineae bacterium | reverse complement strand
TGTTTGGTGATCGCCATACTCTCGTCCTCTTTTCACAGCGGCCGCGCCGCCCAACCCGAACGCCGGCGGTTCAGCCGGCGAACCGCATGCGGCCGTGTCCTCATTTTACCCCCGAATCCCAACCGCTTCGATACTAGAGCGCCGTGCCTGCAGGGCTATTCCATCAAAATCAGGGGCAGGTGTGCGCAAGGTCGCGGTGGATTTTTGCAGGGGCAGACTGACGCGTTGGTTGCAATGCGTGTACCTTGAGTTGTGATTTTGCGGGGTTTACAAATTCTTAAACCGGTGTACGATAGAGACACCGGGCAGCACGCCATGCCCGGTCTTTTGACCGCAGTTCGCTTGAGGGAATGATGACCGAGAGCAGTAGTCCCAGTTTACCGGAGCAGCCGCCCTTAGCTGGCGGCGGCCGCGCTCGGCGTTAGTCCCCCTCCACGCTTCGGCTCCGGGGGGCGGCGCCCGCGCGACCGCCGATCTCGCCGATGCTGCGAGATGACCCCGGACAGGCAACGCACTGTTCAGCACAAGGTTATACCTGTGTCCTGCGGCTGGTCGCCGGGTGTGGGCCAGCCAGTGTGAACGTGCCGTGGAGGACATCATGTACAACGATCTGCTGTTGACCCGCATCGCCGCCGCTCCTGCCGACGAAGCCGATGCCCGCATCCAGGAACTGATCGACGAGATCGAAGAGTTGAACAGCATCGTCAGCCCGAAGGCCCAGGCGCTCATCCGCGACCTGCGGCCGCGCATCGTCACCGATGATGTGTACGAGGAGTTTGACGAGCAGGCGTCGCTGGGCGACCGGCTGGCCGACCGGTTGGCGGCGGTGGCCGGCAGTTGGCGCTTCATCATCGCGTTCTGCCTGCTGATGGCCGGCTGGATCGGCATCAACTTCGCCATGGGGGCGGGCACGTTTGACCCGTTCCCGTTCATCCTGCTCAACCTCACGCTCAGCACGCTGGCCGCGCTGCAAGCGCCGGTCATTTTGATGTCACAGAACCGCCAGGCCACCAAAGATCGGGCGGTTGCGCAGAATGATTACCAGGTGAACTTGAAGAACGAAGTGGAGATCGCCGATCTGCATCGCAAAATTGACGCCCTGAGCGAGGCGCTGGCGATGCAAACTCGGTTGGTGAGCGCGCTGGTGGAGGCGCGCCGCAAAGAGCTGAACGCCACCGTGCGGGTGATGGAGAGCGCCCGCGAGTTTCCCAACGGCGCGCACTGAGCAGCGATCCTGCGCACAACTGGATGAGGACACAGCGGGGCGGCCAGATCGGTCGCCTCGTTGGATTGTCTGCGGCATCAGTCACCCGACGGCCTCTGGGAACAGCTTGCCGGGGTTGAGGATGCCGTTGGGGTCCAGCGCCTGCTTGATGGCGCGCATCACATCCAGCGCCGGGCCGTGCTCGGCGGCCATATACTTGGCCTTGCCGATGCCCACGCCGTGCTCGCCGGTGGCCGTGCCCCCCAGTTCCAGCGCTTTCTTCACGATCAGCCCGTTGATCTCCAGCCGCTGCTGATACTCTGCCTCGTCCGCGTAGGGGAACTCCACGTGGACGTTGCCGTCGCCGGCGTGGCCAACCATGTAGGCGGTGATGCCGTGTTCGCGCTTGAGCTGCTGCACATAGCCGATGAGCTGGGGATAAGCGCTGATCGGCACGGCCACATCGTTGATGAAGAAGTGCTTATCCGGGTGCGAGCGCACCATGATCTCGTAGGAGCTGTGGCGGGCGTGCCACAGCTTCTTGCGCTCGACGGGGTCGGTGGTGGCGCGGAAGCGGATGGCGCCCAGCTCGTGGCAGATTTCGCGCACCATATCCAGCCCCATCTGCAGCGAGTCCTCATGGGCGGCGTGGAACTCCATGAACAGCGTGGGGTGGTCGGTCAGATCCACGCCTTCGGCCTCGCGCAGCATGCGGGCGTGGGCGGCGTCGATCAGCTCCAGCGCGGCCGGGTCCAGGCCGCTGCCGCGCACGGCGACTACCGTCTCGACCGCCGCCTCGACCGACTCGAAAGCCGCCAGCGCCGCGCTCATGTACTGCGGCACGGGCACGAGTTTGAGCGTGGCCTCGGTGATGAGGCCGAGCGTGCCCTCGCTGCCCACGAACAGGTGCAGCAGATCGTAGCCCGATGCCTGCTTGACCGACCGCGACCCGACCGTGATCAGGCGGCCGTCGGCCAGCGCCACCTGCATCTTCAGCACGTTGTCCTTACTGGCCCCGTACTTGACGGTGCGGATGCCGGCGGCGTTGTTGGCCAGCATCCCGCCGACGGTGGCGTTGGCGCCGGGGTCAGGCGGGAAGAACAGGCCGTAGCGGGCGAGCTGGGCGTTCAGGTCTTTGTGGCCGATGCCGGGCTGTACCGTCACTTGAAAATCGTCAGCGTGGACGGCGACGATTTGGTTCATGCGCTCGAACGAGACCAGAATGCCGCCGCAGACCGGGATCGCGTTGCCCTCCAGGCCGCTGCCTACCCCCCACGGCGTCACCGGCAGGCGGCAGTCGTTCGCCAGCCGCAGGATGTCCGCCACCTGTTGCGCCGTTGACGGCCAGACGACCACCTCCGGCAGGTGTGGGGCGTGCTGCGACTGGTCGCGGGCGTGCAGGTCGCGGTCGGCCTGGGCGGCGCTGACGGCCTCGGCCCCGGCGATCGCTTTGAGCTGGTCGATGATTTCCGGCGTCACCGGCGAGAAGTGAGAAGCGGGCATGGCAGTTCGACTCCGGCTTGACGAGATCACACTGGTGGTAATCATACCGCGAAAGCCTCGGGCGCTCATGCCATGTCTGCGGGCTGCGCCGACGCGTCCGATGGTACAAATGACCTATCCCGCTGCGCCGGCTGAATTGGCTAGACTAGCGTGAGGTGATGTGAGGACATCACACATCCTCACACAACATCACAGCGCTCGGCACAAAAGGCGGCCTCTCCGGATTGAGGGCTATCTGCATGGCCGCTGCATCCTGCGGGAACAGCAGATGGGGCGACGCCGCTCCGCCTGAAGTTTCGACCAACGTTTACATCACAGATCAGGACAGGAGGAGGGACGAAATGAAAGCGCGGCAGTTCAGTTTATGGATTATGATCGGCGCCGTGCTCAGTTTGCTGTCGGTCACGGTGTTGGCGCATGAAGGGCGCGAGGTCGGCGAATATGAGCTGAACATGGGCTGGCGCAATGAGCCCGCCTTTGTCGGGCAGTTCAACGGGCCAGAAGTCTACATCAGCCTGCATCATGCGCCGGAAGGGACCGCATTTCCCGCCGATGTTGAGGTGTCACTGCAAGCGGAAGTCATGTTCGGCAGCGAGACCAAAAAGCTGAGGCTGGAACCGGCTTGGGGCGAGACTGGCCACTTCATCGCCGACCTCATCCCGACGCTGCCCGGCGATTACACTTTCCGCATCTTCGGCAAGATCGGCGACGTCGAAGTGGATGAAGTGTTCAGCTCGGCCGACGGCGAATTCTCGACCGTGGAGCCCGCGTCCGACATCATGTTCCCGGCCGCTGGCGCGGTGGATATGGCCGCGCTGCTCGCCCGCATCGAGGCGCTGGAAGCCCGCCTGGCCGCGCTCGAAAACCAATAGCCCGGCGACCGCGGTAAACGCAGACATCACCTAGACGGCCATTTGTCAAGCAGTCTATACTGGTTGAGCAAGTGGCCGTCTTCACCTGCAAAGCGCAGAGGGAACCGCGTGAGACAAGCTATCCGGGCGCTTCGCTGGGGGCTGCTGGTCATCTGGCTGCTGCAGATGGCGCAGGCGGCGCCGGCGTGGGCGCACGCCAACCTGGAGCGCTCCGAGCCGCCGGCCAACGCTTTCTTGAGCGCCGCGCCGGACGCCATTCGTCTGTGGTTCACTGAGCCGCTTGAGCCGGCGTTCAGCCGCTTCACGCTGCGGGACAGCCGCGGCGAAGTCGTGCCGACGGCGAGCAGTCAGGTGGCGGCTGACGACCCGCAGCAGCTGTTCATGCCGGTGAGCGATCTCCCTGACGGATTGTACACCGTCGCCTGGCGCTCGCTGTCGCGCACCGATGGCCACCCGGCCGAGGGCAGTTTCAGCTTCGGCATCAACGTGCCCGTCAGCGACCTGACCGGATCAACCGCAGCCGAAGCGCCGATCGCGGCGGGCGAGGCGCTGATCCGCGCGCTGAATGTGCTGGCCGTCTCGCTCATGCTGGGCGGCCTGGGCTTCTGGCTGTTCGTGTGGGCGCGCGCGGACGGACGCGCAGCCGGCACGGACGGGAGCCGGGCGCTGCTGCGGCTGGTATGGATCGGCTGGGGGCTGACCGGCGGTATGCTGGCGATCACGCTGATGCTGCAAACCAGCCTCACGGCTGAAATCCCCTTCTGGGGCGCGCTGGCCGACCCGGCGCTGTTCGACCTGCTGACGCGCACCAGCTTCGGCGGGCTGTGGCTGGCGCGGGTGGGGCTGTGGGCGCTGGTCGGCGGGTTGGTGTGGGCCGCCCGTGGGCGGGCGCGCCGGCTGGGTTGGGCGCTGGCGGCCGGCGCGCTGATGCTGCTGGCGCAGAGCCTGTTCGGCCACGCCGTCGCCGCCCAGGACAGCCTGATCGCCGTCGCCGCCAACTGGCTGCACCTGGCGGCGAACGCGCTGTGGGTCGGCGGCCTGGCGGCTTTCCTGGCGGTCTTGATCGTGGAGCGCCGCCAGCCGTCGTTCACCAGTGCCTCAGCCGCCGCCCTAGTCGGGCATTTCTCCAACTATGCGCGCGTGGCCGTCGCCGCGCTGATGCTGACAGGAGCGTACGCCGCTTGGCTGCACGTCGGCTCAGTGCCCGCGCTGCTGGAGACGCAGTACGGGCGCGCGCTGCTGGTGAAGCTGAGCCTGCTGGCGCCGCTGCTGGCCGTCGCCGCCATCAACCTGATCTGGACGC
>CALAJK010000051.1 GCA_937922795.1 uncultured Anaerolineae bacterium | reverse complement strand
GATCGTGGCCGGTTCGGGCAGCGCGATCTTGTCGCCTGGCCGCAGATCGGCTGGCGGCTTGCCCGGCTTGATGCGCGGCGCGCCGGCCATCACCAGCACCGGCGTGCCCTCTTCGCCGTACTCCTGCTGGATGTAGGCCTGCCCCAGTTGGAAGCCCTCGCTGTCGATGCTGCAACTGGTGACGCAGCCGATGACGCGGCCTTTGCGATCCAGCACGGGGTCGCCCTGATGCGCCGGACGCGCCCCTTTGTTGTCCAACCGGAAGCGGACGATCTCCGATGTGCGCTGGCGTTCATGAGCGATGAAAGCGGCCTTGCCGACGAAGAACGGCTTCCAGAGTTTGACGTAGCTGCCGAAGCCGGCGTCAGCCGGGTTCAGCCCCAACGGCCCCGCCAGCTCATGACCATAGAGCGGCAGGCCGGCTTCGATGCGCAGGCTGTCGCGGGCGGCCAGGCCGCAGGGCGTCGCGCCCAGTCTGACCAGGTCGCGGAACAGATCGGCGGCGCGGTCCGGGTGGACGAACAGTTCGTAAGCGACGCGTTCGCCCGTGTAGCCGGTGCGGGACACGATGAGGTCATACCCGCCCAGGGTGACGTAGGTCACGCCCGCCCAGGGCAGGGCGCTCATGCAGGCCTGGTCCTGCGGCGTCCCGCCGAGCGCCAGCAGGATGTCTCTAGATTGGGGCCCTTGCAGCGCGATGTCTACCCGTCGATCGGCGCCGGCGTCGGGGTGGCGCAGGTCGCGCAGGCGGCAGCGGTAGGAAGCGGCGATCGTGCGGCCGTCTGTTGGCCTGCGTCCCTGGAGACCATCGCCGAACGTCACCCGCCCTTCGTGGACGTCGAGCAGATAAGCCCAGTTCTTGTCGTTGTTGGAAGCGTTGACGACGATCAGGAAACGTTCGGGTTCCAGCCGGTAGATCATCAGATCATCCAGCGGGACGCCGTTCATGTCGAGCAAGTAGGTATAGTGCGACTCGCCGACGGCCAGCTTGGCGACTTCGTTGGTGGTCAGCGCGTCCAGGAAGGGGACAGCGCCGGGGCCGGCGGCTTCCAGCACGCCCATATGTGTCACGTCGAAGACGCCAGCCCGCTGACGCACCGCCTGGTGTTCCTCCATCACCGATGAATACCAGACCGGCATTTCGTAACCGGCGAATTCGACCAGTTTCGCGCCCAGTTCGCGGTGCAGGGGATTGAGCACAGTCTTCAACAGGCCGCTGCGGGGCGGTTCCTTCCAAGTGAAAGCCGGGCGGGGCTGCGGCCGCGGGCCGGCGTATTTCGAACCGTTGATGCCGATGCAGTACGGTTTGAGCGCATAACCGACGCGAGTCGCCTTCCAACTGGTCTGAATATCGACCTTGAAACGGCTGGTATCAGCCAAGCCGAGCGCGCGCACATCAACCGGACCGGGCAGTTTGGCATACACATCGGTAGGATCGAACTGCACGAAGCCATCGGAGAGCGAGCGCAGCCAAGCTGCGGCGCGGTGCGGGCGTTCCTCGATGTGCAGCAGATAGCTGCTCTCAGCGCGTTCCAGGATGCCGCGTGTGATCGGCGTGCCGTCTGGGTTGAGCAGCCAGGTGGGCTGCTGATCGCCGGGCTGGAGCGCGTACACGTCGCTGGTGAGCGCAGCATCCAGGAAGGCCGCCGCCGCGTCGCCGCGCACTTCCAGCGTCTGCCAGCGTTTGCGGCGCGGTTCGGGGTCGAGGTAGTAGAAATGGGGATAGCCGTCGGCCTTCACTTCGGTGTCAATGCCGGCGGCGGCCGCCAGGTCGCGCACGGCCAGCTTCGCCGTTTGCAGCGTATCAAAATCAATTTTAGCGCGCGCTTCAGGCCGCTTTCTGCCGCTGTAGCTGAAGGGCACACAGGCGTGCAGCACGTCGGCGATGATCTGCGCTAGCCGGTCAATTTCGGCGAAGCCGAAGCCGCGCTGAGTCACCCACGGCGTCCCCAGCCGCAGCCCAGACGCGCGCAGCGCGCTGGGATCGCCGGGGATGGTGTTGCGATTCAGGACGATGCCGGTCAGGTCGAGGATGCGGGCCGCCATGTCGCCGCTGAGCGTCGTGCCGTCAGGGCCGACCACTGACTTGCAGTCGACCAGCAGCATATGGGTGTCGGTGCCGCCGTGAGGGATGCGCAGGCCATGCGCGGCTAGCTTCTCCGCCAGGCGGGCGGCATTGGCGACGATCTGCCGCTGAAGCTCGCGGAACTGCTCGGTGGTCGCCAGTTTGAGCGCCACGGCCAGCGCCGCCATCGTGTTGACATGCGGCCCGCCCTGTTCGCCGGGGAAAACCGCCCGGTCAATTTTGCTGGCGATGGCCGGTTTGTGCGTGATGATGACCGCGCCGCGCGGTCCGGCCAGGGTCTTGTGAGTGGTGAAGCTGACAGCGTCGGCGATGCCCACCGGGCTGGGATAGACGCCGGCGGCGACCAGACCGGCCACGTGGGCGATATCGGCCATCAGATATGCACCGACCTCGTCGGCGATGGCGCGGAAGCGCTCCCAATCGGGCGCGAAGGGGTAGCTGGTGTAGCCGGCGATGATCATCCGGGGGCGGTGTTCTTTCGCCAGCGCCAGGATTTCCTCGTAGTCCAGCCGTTCGGTCGTCGGACTGACGCCGTAGCTGACGATTTTATAGTTTTTACCGGAACGGTTGACCGGGCTGCCGTGCGTCAGGTGACCACCATGCAGCAGGTCGAGCCCCATCACTGTGTCGCCCACGTTGAGCAGGGCGCTGTAGATGGCGTTGTTGGCGGGCGCGCCCGAAAGGGGCTGGACGTTGACGAACAGTTGATCGGCGCTGGCGCGCGGCGTGGCGAACAGCTCCGCCGCCCGGCGGCGCGCCAAAGCCTCGACGATGTCGGCGTACTCAGTTCCCTTGTAGTAGCGCTTGTCGGCGAAGCGGCGGTACTCCGGCAGCCGGGCGTGATAATCCAGGATCTCGGCCTGCGTCATCGTCCGCGTTTCATCCAGCGGATAACCCTCGGCATACAGGTTGTGAAACGGCGAGGTCAGGCCTTCCAGGACGGCTGCGGGGACGGTGCTTTCCGAGGCGATGAGGATGAGGCAGCGCGCCTGGCGAGCAGTTTCATGACGGATGAGTTCGGCCACTTCTGGGTCATAATCGGCCAGGCGGCCCCGAAACAGAAAATCAGGATAGGGCATGGTCGGCGACCTTGATGAGCACTATAGAGACAGGAGTCAAAGGCGAGCCGAGATGGACGGTGTGGCTGACGCCTCTGAGAGCATTGTAGCATGAGGCATGAGGAACTGCTAGAAAAACGAACGCCCCCGTGGACTTTTGCCGGGGGGCGCTCAAAAAAGACAGAATGATGAAGGATGATGGGCTTACAGGGCGCCGACGATGTTCGAGAAGATATTGCCGATGGCCGGGCCGAGCAGGGCGAGGATGACGATCACGACAACGGCGACCAGCACCAGGATGAGCGCGTACTCAACCAGACCCTGGCCTTCTTCACGTGGCATGTACAGCATGGCGTTCACTTTCTCCTTGATCACATAGGCCGATGCTGGCAGCGTAGCATGAAATCAGCGTTGTCGTCAATCCCGCTTGATTCCCCTCTTGCCTAAGATTTGCAAATTTTTCACAGTTTGGCTGCTGGCCGCGATCACCTTACAAAACGGTTATGAATATTTAAAATCATAATCGTTACGTGAAGGCGATTATGGTACTTCAATCCTAGACAAGGCTAACTTTAGGACTTACGGGCTACCGTCTCATCTTGAGTTGTGAAATAAGGTAAATGTATCGTTTGACGATGAGTCGTGATGCGGCTGTGAAGTGGCTTGTGTAGACGCTGCTCAAAATGGGATGAGGAGGAAAACAGCTATGGCTTGGACTCCAGGAATGTCATCGACGCGTCTGCGAGTGAGCTGGCGAACGGCGGCGTTCGTTTGCGTCTTGCTGGCGCTCGGACTGATGATGACGCGATCGCTGTCTTTGGTTGAGGCGCAGGCTGGCCCAGGATTGGGCGTAGGCCGAGGTCATGGTCTGGAAGTTGGCGTCAACTTGGATGCGCTGAATCGGATCAAAGCCGATATCGCCGCCGGCCTGTACGATCGCCCGTGCACGCCTCAGGAACACGACCCGACCAAGTGGCACACGCTGGTCAATATTGAGGCCCGCTGTCACTACGATCACCAGCATAATGACGATCCAAGCTATGTGAACGATATCTTTGGAGAGCCGGGCGCGTGGTTTGGCTATCCTGGCCAGTCCGTTTCTTATCCCTGGCAAACTTTCCCCGCCCAGGCCGCCTATGAGCCTAATACAGCTTATCTGGGCACGGGGAAGATGGAAAATGAAGCGAAGCATGAAGGCTATATCTGGGTCGTACGGCGCGACCAGCAGTGCCCAAACGGCAACTGCGTGACCGATTTCCGTCTGCAAACCCATGCCATCATGGGCGCGCATGACATGCCGGTACGCTATCACTCCTTCAGCCTTGAGGCGCGAGTATGTATCGATGCGCGCAACCCCAGCTCCTGCGGCATTGTGCGCTACGGTGGTTGGGCCGACATGGGGCGGTTATTCACCACCCGACCCAATGATATTGACTGCGGCCATGCGGTGCAGGATATTCCCATTCCGCTGCCGGCTGACAATTTGTTCTTCCCGCTTGATCGACCAGACGCGCGTGATGAGATCCGCTGCCATCCCAACATCGTGGATTTGCCGGCTTACCCCAGCAACCGGCCGCTGGCCGAATGGTGGGGGCACGCCGGCGGCGAGACGCGCTTCCAACTGCGTTCTTATGATCCGATCGGGAACGTCAACGCCAGCGATCCGGCGAAGTGGCATTTCTTCTGCGATCAGAACGATTTGAACTGCCGCTATGACGCCTCGATCTTCTCGGTGTTCATCGGCTACACGCTTCATATTCACGGATCGGTGGGGCAGGATGCGGATGGCCGATGGATTCCGGTCGACTCGAATGGCGACGGCCGCACCGATTTCCGGGGCTATTTCGATCGTTGGGGCGGGTATAATCCGAGCTGCGCATCGACCAGTTTAGATTGTATTCCCTATGAATACAACAACGTCGTCTTGAACTTCTTCAACAACAAAGAAGCGCGCTATAACCAGACCGTATGCGAGAACTGCCCCAGGGTAGACTACGATCTCTCGCCGGCTGGGCAGAAATGGATCACCTGGTTCTACACCAAATATGCCGGCGGCGATCATGGGGGCACACCCCCAACCCAAACACCGCCACTGCCGCCTGCGACCGAGACGCCTGTTCCGCCCACCCCGACCGATCCAACCCCCACCCCAGAGCCGCCAAGCGGCCCGGCCGTGCGGGTGGACGTCGTGCCGAGCGAGGGCAGCCCCGGCGATACGGTTGAAGTGTCGCTGAACCTCTTCAACGTCAGCAATCTATACGGCTTGCAGGCGCAGTGCCAGACCGACCCGGCGGTGCTGGGGGGGACGCACAATCAGGAGGCTGAGGGGTTCAACGCCACCAACAGCCTGTTCGTAGACAAAGGCTTTAACCCCGCCGATGGCACCTGGCTGGTGGCGGCCACCCGTCTGCAACCTAACCCGGCCATCTCGGGCAATGTGACGGCTTTCAAGTTGATGTACGAAGTGCTGGGGGCGGGGGTGTCAGCAGTCAACTGCGCGGTGATCGGCGTAGACAGCGACGGGCATGATCTGGCGCTGACGGTTATCAACGGCGCGTTCAACACGCTGCCGGTCGAGCCGCCGCCCGCGACGGAGACGCCAGCCCCGCCGCCCGCGACAGAGACGCCGATGCCGCCAACGACGACGCCGGAGCCGCCGCAGGTAGCCGCGATCACGGGTCGGGCGACCTATCAGAATCGGCCGGACAATGCAGGCATCATCGTGCAGTTGCGGGACGCCAATCGGACGGTGATCGCGGAACTGGTGACGAACGCCGACGGGGGCTTCAGCTTCACCGATGTGCCAGCGGGCGAATACACGGTGAAGTTCACGGGTCCGTATCATCTGGGCAGCGTGCAGCCGGTGAGCATGAGCGGTCTGGGGGTTGACCTGGGCGTGATCAAGCTGCTGGCAGGCGATACGAACGGGGACAGCGTGGTTGATCTGACCGACGCGGGTCTGGTAGGCGCGAACTTCGGTGTGCCGGTTCCACCCGCGCCGGACAGCGCGAACCTGAACGGGGATGAGATGGTGGACATTCGCGACCTGGCCTTGGTCGGCGGCAACTTCGACAAGGTTGGTCCGACCTTGGCGGATTAAGTCGGGGCTAGGCGACGGAAGGCGAACCGAGGGGGGGAGCCGCGCTCCCCCTCACCTGCGTTATTGAAGAACATACTGAAGATCCTGACGGGGCAGTGAGCAGGCGAGGTGGAGAGGATGAAGCCTATGCGGAGAGGGAAAAGTCTGATCGGGCTGTTCGTATCGCTGCTCCTGGCGCTGCCATGGGCGGCGGGCGCTCAGGAGAATGCGGCGACGCGCGTATGGCCGTCGGCGTCATTGGCGGCCGTCAGCGCTGGCCAGGAGTTCGAGGTGAACGTGCTGGTTGAGGGCGCGACGCAGGTGTACGGCGCCAGCTTCACGCTAGCGTATGACCCGGCGGCGCTGGACGTGATTACGGATCGCGATGGCGTGGTGGAGCGCGGCGCATTCTTCGGCGACCGCCCGCATTTTCTGCTCAAAAATGCGCGTGACGGCCAGCGGGGTTCTGTAGAGTATGCGCTGACTCTGGTGCAGCCGGCGGAGCCGGTGTCGGGCGCGGGCGTACTGGGGACAGTGCGCTTCCGGGCGCTGGCTGATGTGCCGGTGGCGGTAGCGCTGACCGAGGCCGCGCTGGTCTCGCCGCAGTTCGCGCAGGTTGACGGCCGCATCGTCGCCCAGCAAATGAACGCGGTGCAGCCCGTCATTGGCGATCTGGTCGTCGCAGCGCAGACGGCGCAGTCTGAGGTCGTCGCGCCTTCTGCGCCTGCCAGTTCGGCGGCGGCGCAGCCTGGGGCGGTGACGGTGTCGGTCGGCGCGGCAGCGGCGCAGCCTGCGGTTGCGGCCCCCAGCGCCAACAACCCGATCGTCATCATCATCACCGGTGTGCTGCTGCTGGCAGGCGTGCTGCTGCTGCTGTTGAGCATCGGCATGTACACCCGGATGCGTACGCTGTCGTCAGCCGGTAGTTCCTGGGTGGAGTGAAGCACGATGCGCAGCATGCCGAACTATCTCATTGTTGCTATTTGTGGGCTGGCGCTGATCAGCGCCGGTTTGATGACGATGATCGTGGCCGGCCAGGATGCTGAGGCGACGACGAACGCCGAGCAGCCCGCTGAGAGCCAGCCGGTGGTCGAACTGCCTACGCTCACGCCGACCGACACGCCGACACCAACAGTGGAGATCATCGTGGCGGCGCCCACCCTGCCGCCGCTGCCGCCCACGGTTGAGCCCGCTCCGGTGGTCATCCCGCCGGAGCCGGCGCTGCCCGTGCCGCCTGCCGATCCTGTCATGCCCACCCTTGAGACTGTGGCTCAAGAGGCGCCGCTGCCAGAGCCGACCGTCGAAAGCCCGGTCGTACCGACTGACCTGCCGACTGTTGAGAGCCTGGCCGTCCCGACTGACCTGCCGGCTGACGACGTCCGTGCCGAAGCGGCGGCGCGGCCTAGCCTGGATGAGGCGGGTTCAATGCAGGCGCAGGTCGAGACGCCTGTGAGCGCGCTGCCAGCTGAGCTGACCCCTGAGGCGACGCCGGCCGCCTCAGAGGGGGTGACCAGCCTGGCGGGCGTCACGGCCGGGCGAGGGGTTGCGGGCTTAGACGCCAGATCAGCGGGGCTGTCGGCTGCCGATCCTGGCAGCGATGTTGAGAGAGGCGCGGCGGTGACCAGCTCTGGAGATGGCGCGCTGGCGCTGCCGCCGGCAGATTCTCCAGCGGTAGCGGTCGCCGCGCCGGAAGCGCTGCCGGCCACGCTCGCCCCGGCGCTGCCGCTGCCGGCTGAGGAGAGCGGGGAGCAGCCTGCCAGCACGGTCGCGCCCGCGGTTGAGACGCCTGTGCCGCCGACAGCGCAGACTGATGCGGCATCCCATGGCCAGATTACGGGCGTTGTGCAGTACGCTCTGGCCGCTGATCATGCTGGCATATCGGTGCGGCTGACGCTGCCCGATGGCTCAACCCGCGATGCGGTCACGGATGCCGCAGGGGCATTCCAGTTTGATCAGGTGTCCGCCGGCAGTTATACGCTTGAGGCGCGCGCCGTCAGCAGCCTGGCCATCGCCACGACGTTCACCCTTGAAGCGGGACAGACGTTCGCGCTGCCGCCGGCGATCCTGCCGGGCGGCGATGTCAATGCCGATGGGCGGATTGACCTGGCCGATGCAGCCATGATCGCGGCCAATTTCAATGGTCCAGCCTCAGTCATCCAGACCGATCTCAATCGGGACGGTTGGGTAGACATCAGCGATCTGGCGCTTGTCGGGGCGCAGTATGGCCAATATGGCCCGCTGCCGTGGGGTTGACGCGCCGCTCATCGCCTGGCAGATGATCACAGGGGGCCGACCAGCCCCCTGTTTGTTTTCAGGCCGCCAGGGTTTTTGACAACGGTTTAACCCCGCCTTAAAATCATGCGCTATGTCGTTAGCGCGCATCGTCTGCGCCTTCAGTCACTACCCTACAAGGAGTCCCTTTGATGAGAGAGTACACGACAGATCGCATAAGGAATGTGGCCCTGGTGGGCCATCAGGGCGCCGGTAAGACATCTCTCGTAGAAGCCCTGCTCTACAATACCGGCGCCATCACACGTTTGGGCAGGGTGGAGGAGAAAAACACCGTCTCAGACTGGGATGAAGATGAGAAAGAACGCGGCTTGTCGCTGTCCACGTCGCTCATCCCAGTAGAATTTGAAGATCACAAGATCAATGTGCTCGATACGCCGGGTATGACCGATTTTCAGGGCGAGATCAAGAACGCCATTCGCGTGGCCGACTCAGTGATCGTCGTTGTGGATGCTGTGGCCGGCGTCGAAGTGGGCACGGAACTCGCCTGGGAGTACGCTGAGGTCTATCAGCAGCCGATCATTGTGACCATCAACAAGATGGATCGCGAGAACGCGAATTACGAGCAGGCATTGGCCAGCCTGCGCCAGAGCTTCCCGAAGTACAAGTTTGTCCCTGTCATGCTGCCCATCGGTTCGCAGGCGGACTTCAAGGGTGTGGTCAATCTGCTGACGATGAAAGCCTACTACGGCGCTGGCAAGGACCGGTCTGACCTTCCTGCCGATATGATGGAGGCCGTTGAGGCTGCTCGCACGGTGCTGGTGGAAGCCGCCGCCGAAGCGGACGATGAACTGATCGAGAAGTACTTCTCAGAGGGCACGCTCACTAACGAGGAAATTCGCGACGGGATGCGCAAGGCAGCCCGCGATTCAAACCTCAAAACTGTCCCAGTTTTCGTGACATCGGGCGTTAAGAATATCGGCACTGTGCCGCTGCTGGAGGCGCTGGTGGTATATGTGTCGCCGCCGTCGCAGCGCCGGGTGCAGGTGATCAAACCCGATGGCGAGCGCGACTATCTGCTGCCGCCGCAGGGCGACGACGGCCCGTTAGCCGCCTACGTTTTCAAGACGACGACCGATCGTTTCGTCGGCACGCTCAACTACTTCCGCATCTTCTCCGGTGCGGTGCATTCTGACCAGCGTTACTACAACACAACCCGCGGCGTCGAAGAGCGTTTCAACTCGCTGATGGTCATGCGCGGCAAAGAGCAGCTTCCGATCACCGTGCTGCATGCCGGCGACATCGGCGTAGTCGCTAAGCTGACCGACACCAAAACTGGTGACAGCTTCGCCGACCGAGCCAATCCGATCACGATCACCCGGCCAGAGTTTCCCGATCCCTTGTTCGCCGTGGCGGTCATCCCGCGCACCCAGGCGGACAGCGCCAAGATGGGCACCATCCTCACCAGCCTGTGTCAGGCCGACCCGACGCTGCGCTGGCGTCAAGACCCGGACGTGAAGCAAACAATTGTGGAAGGCATGGGCGAGGCGCACGTCAATCTGGCCATCAGCCGCGCCGAACGGTTGGGGGTGGGGCTGGATACGACGCTGCCCAAAGTGCCCTACAAGGAGACGATCACGCGCACACACTCTGATTTCTACCGCCACAAGAAGCAGACCGGCGGCGCGGGTCAGTTCGCCGAAGTCCACATGCGGCTGGAGCCTAATCCCGGCGGCGGCTTCCAGTACGAGACGCAGATCTTCGGCGGGGCGATCTCCAACAACTTCCTGCCGTCGATCGAAAAGGGGATTCAGTCGGTGCTGGGTGAAGGCGTCATCGCGGGCTATCCAGTGGTGGACGTCAAAGCGGTTGTCTTCGATGGCAAAGAGCACCCGGTCGATTCGAAAGACATCGCGTTTCAGATTGCTGGGCGTGAGGCGTTCAAGAAAGTGTTCGTCGACGCGGGGCCGGTGCTGCTGGAGCCGATCATGGAAGTGAAGATCACGGTGCCGGAATCGATGATGGGCGATATCATCAGCGATCTGAACACCCGCCGCGGCCGGGTGCTGGGCATGGATACGGAAGGGCACAAGAGCGTAGTCAGCGCGCACGTGCCGTTGGCCGAGATGATGCGCTACGGCAACGACCTGCGGTCTATGACGGGCGCGCGCGGCATCTACACCATGCGCTTCGATCACTACGAGCAGGTGCCGGCGCATCTCGCCCAGAATATCATCGCGGCGCACAAAGCTGAGCAGGAGGCCTGACCGTTCCACTGCGGTGACCGACAGATCAGCGGATCGAGAATCGACAGGGGCGCACCGGCTGCGCCCCTGTTTTCATCGGCGGTAGAGCAGTGCTCCAGACAAGTCACAGGCTGCTGAGCGCCTCTTCTTCATGCGGATCGTGCGCCAGGCCGACGATCTCCATGACGCGGCGGCGGTCAACGATCTCATTTTCTAGCAGCTCGTTGGCCAGCGCGTCCAGCTTGTCGCGGTTTTCGCGCAGGAGCTGGCGCGTCTGGGCGTGGGCTTCTTCGACCATCCGGCGCACCTCTGCGTCGATGCGCGCGGCCGTCTCTTCGCTGTAGCTGCGGCCGGTCGCCAGCGAGTAGCCCAGGAACGGCTGGCGATCGTCGTCGCCGAAGTTCAGCGGTCCGATGGCATCGCTCATGCCGAACTGCGCGACCATGCGCCGCGCTAGGCTGGTCACCTGGCGCAGATCGTTCTCAGCGCCGGTGGTGATCTCATTGAACACCAATTCCTCGGCGGTGCGTCCGCCCAGCAGCACGCGCATGCGCGAGCGCAGGTAATCGCGCGAGTAGTTGCGTCGGTCATCGGTCGGGAGCTGGGCGGTCACCCCCAACGCCTGGCCGCGAGGCACGATCGTGACCTTCAACACCGGATCAGCGCCCGGCGTCAGCGCTGCCACGATGGCGTGGCCGGCTTCATGGTAGGCGACGACGCGACGCTCATGCTCGTTCGACAGCGGCGGGCTCTCTGTCCCCAGCACGATACGGTCGAAAGCGTCCGAGAAATCGCGCATCGAGATGCGCTTGCGCGACTTGCGGGCGGCCGTGAGCGCGGCTTCGTTGGCCAGGTTGGCCAGATCCGCGCCGGAAAAGCCGATGGTCGCCTTAGCCAGCTCGCTCAGGTTGACGTCGTCGTCCAGAGGTTTGCCGCGGGTGTGGATCTTCAGGATGTTCTCGCGGCCAATGCGGTCGGGCAGGCCGACGGTCACCTGCCGGTCAAACCGGCCGGGGCGCAGCAGCGCCGGGTCGAGGACGTCCGGACGGTTGGTGGCCGCCATGACGATGACGCTTTCGGTCTGATCGAACCCATCCATCTCGGCCAGCATCTGGTTCAAGGTCTGCTCGCGCTCGTCGTGGCCGCCGCCCAGGCCTGCCCCGCGCTGGCGGCCTACGGCGTCGATCTCGTCAATGAAGACGATGCTGGGGGCGGCATCCTTGGCGCGCTTGAATAGGTCGCGCACGCGGGAAGCGCCCACGCCGACGAACATCTCCACAAACTCGGAAGCGGCGATGCTGAAGAAGGCCACGTTGGCTTCGCCGGCCACCGCGCGCGCCATCAGCGTCTTGCCCGTGCCGGGCGGCCCCACCAGCAGGACGCCTCGCGGGATGCGCGCGCCCAGGGCGATGTATTTGTCCGGCTCTTTCAGGAAGTCCACGATCTCGACCAGCTCCGCTTTGGCGGCATCCTGTCCGGCCACGTCAGCGAAGGTCACCTTGGGGCGCTCGACGGTGTATTCGCGGGCTTGGGTGCGGCCGAAGCCGAAGACGTTGCCCATCTGTCCCTGAGTGCGGCGAATCGACCACAAGAAGAAGCCCAGCAGCAGCAGGATCGGGCCGAAGTTCAAGAGGAACAGCAGGATCGGATTCGGCTCAGTGGTTTGGGCGACGACGGTGACGTTGTGCTCGCGCAGCACCTCAGGCAACTGCGGATCGTTGAAGGGCGGCAGCGTGGTGATGAACCGGTTGGAAGTCTGGGAAACGCGGCCTGTCGCGTCGGCGCTGGCGGGCGGGTACGCCACCGAACGGCGGAAGACGCCCCGCACGCGGTTGTCCTGGATCGTCACCCGGTCGACGTTGTTCGCCACCACTTGATCGAAGAAGAAGGAATAGGGGACTTCGATTTGGGGTTCAGCAGTGACGTTGGTCACGAGATCGGGCACGCGGCTGAACGTCCACAGCAGGAAGGCGATCCACAAGACGGGCCAGACCCAACGCGGCAGTTTGAACTGCGGCGGCGTAGGAGGCGGGCCGCCGCTGTTCGGGTTTTTGTTTGGTGAATTGCCAGGCGGTTGTATCATGTTCTGCCTTTACATTCGCTTGATATTCGCGGCTCAAAATTCTCGACTCACTATAGCGTGCGCTTGTTAGAGGCGTATTAAATGCGCATAACATCGGCGCATAAATGCCCTAAGGATCGAGCGGCGGCACATTTCGCGTCGGGTCTAAGTATGCTATACTGCCCATCAGGTTTAGACCTCTCTCCACAACCGGCGGCGAATTGACTGATGAAACACTTCTTAACCCTGGCTGATTGGGCGACGAGCGAATTATGGCACATGATCCAGCTTGCAGTCCACTTAAAGCTGGAATGGCAGTCCGGCGGCAATCGCCCCGTTCTGAAAGATAAAATCCTGGCGATGATTTTTCAAAAGCCTTCGCTGCGCACGCGGGTTTCATTTGAAGTGGCGATGAAACATCTGGGCGGCGATGCCATCATGTTGGGGCCGGATGAAATCGGCCTGGGGCGGCGTGAGAGCATCCCGGATGTTGCCCGCGTCATCTCCGGCTACGCCCAGGGAATCATGGCGCGGGTGTTCGACCATGAGCACGTCGAGCAGTTGGCCGCTTACGCGGGCGTGCCCGTCATCAATGGCCTCAGCGACGCCTACCATCCCTGCCAGGCGCTGGCGGACATGCTGACCATCTATGAGCATTTTGGCCGGCTGCAGGGGCTGCGGCTGGCGTATATCGGCGATGGCAACAACGTCGCTGCCTCGCTGGTGCAGGCGGCGGCGCACTTCGGCATGCACTTCACCATCGCCACGCCGCAGCAGTACCAACTGCCGAAACCCGTGCTGGCGTCTGCCAGCGCCCTGGCTCAGCAGACCGGCGCCAGCGTGACGGTCTATCATGACCCCGCCGAAGCGGTGAAACATGCGGACGTCATCTACACGGACACGTGGGTGAGCATGGGACAGGAAGCTGAGGCCGAGGCGCGCATGGCTGCGATGCAGCCGTACCAGGTCAATGAACAGTTGGTGCAGCGCGCTAGCAAGGATGTCATCGTCATGCACTGTCTGCCGGCGCATCGCGGCCAGGAGATCACCGACGAGGTGGCCGATGGTCCGCACTCGATGATCTTTCCGCAGGCGGAGAACCGGCTGCACGCTCAGAAAGCGATCCTCGTCCGCCTGATGGCGGGATAACGTGCGAAGGCGAAATCAGGTGATGGACACAGGCCATGCCAGAGAAGAGTGAAGCTTACGAACAAGCGATGAATGCCGGCCATAATGCCGCCTGGGACAAAGAGTGGGCGATGGCGATCGCCGCTTACGGTCAGGCGGTCAAGCTGGCGCCCGATGACCCGGAAGCGCACCTCCATCTAGGCCTGGCGCTGTTGGAGTTTGGCCGGCTGGAGGACGCGCTGAAGGTCTACACGCGTGCCCATCAACTGGCCCCTGATGATCCGATCCCGCTGGAGAAGAGCGCCGACATTCTGGAACGGTTGGGGCGGCTGAAAGAAGCCTCGCAGCAGTACATCAACGTGGCCGAAGTCTATCTGAGCCACCGCGACCTCGACAAAGCGATTGCCAACTGGGAGCGCGCAACCCGGCTCTCATCGGGTCTAGTCGCCATCCATGCCAAGCTGGCGCAGGCCTACGAGCGGTTGGGCGACAAGAACCGCGCCCTGCGCGAATACCTGGTGCTGGGGCGGACTTTCCAGCGCATGAGCGAGCCAGAAAAGGCCGAACGCGCCGTACAGCGGGCATTGAAGCTGGACAGCAAAAATGCGTATGCGCTGAATGCCCTGCAAGCGCTGCAAGCCGGCGCTGAGATCTCGGTGCCTCAGATCAACACCGAAGCGCCGGCGCGCCCAGCGCCGTCGGTGTCTGTGTCGCAAGCGCCTGCCAAGCCGGTCGCCGTCGAATCCGACCCGTTGGGGCCGATGGGCGAAGCGATGACCGATGCGCTGGGCCTACTGGCGACGTTCGTCATAGAGAGCGGCGCTCTGGATGCTGCTGGCGCTGATGCGCTGAAGGCGATGGAGCTGCAGCGGCAGGGGATGCACGAAGAGGCGATCCGCGCTTATGAGCGGGCAGAGCCGCGGCTGAGCCACCCGGCACTGAAGATGAACCTGGGCGGGCTGCTGCTGCTGGTGAACCGGCTGCAGGACGCTACTCGCCACCTGGGCGAGGCGACGATGCATCCGCAGCTTGCGGCGGGCGCGCTGCACGCCTTGGGCAAGGCCAATTATCTGATCAACCGTCATAAACCCGCCTGTCGTTATCTCGTCCAGGCGATGCAAACCGTGGACGGCCTGCTGGCGCTCGATACGATTCATCCGGACGATCTGGCTGAGCTGTATGAGGACTTGCTCAGCGTCTTTGAAGATCGTGGGGATGAGCAGCTTGCGGTGATCAACAATCGCTTTGTCGGCTTGCTGGAAGGGAAAGAATGGAAGCAGCGGATCGTCGAAACCCGCGAACAGCTGCGGCAGAAGCTGCGCGATGAGGGGCCGCAGGGGGTGGTCGACTTCATCCTGGAGGCGCGCAGCGACAAGATCACCCACTCGGTGTCGCTGATTGACCGCTACATGCGCCAGAACCTGTACACGCTGGCGCTGGATGAGGCGCATCACGCCATCGAGTTTGCGCCGCTGTATCTGCCGATCCACATTCGCATGGCCGAGATCATGATGCGCGAGGGGCGGGTGCGCCAGGCGATTGCTAAGTACAACGTGATCGCCCGAACGTATCTGGTGCGCGGCGAGAACGACCGCGCCGCCTCGATCCTGAGCGAGGTGCTGGAGATGGCGCCGCTGGACATCACCGTGCGCCAAAATCTGATCGAGCTGTTGGAGGCCGAACAGCGCTGGGATGAGGCTTTGGATCAATACATCGATCTGGCCGATACGCATCACCAACTGGGCGACTTTGACAAGGCGCGCGATGTCTTCAGCGCCGCCGAGAAGCTGGCGCAGCGGGCGAACCTGTCGCCTGAGAAAGTGGTTCGCATCAAGCACCGCATGGCCGACATTGACCAGATGCGGCTGGATATCCGGAAGGCGCAGCGCACCTACGAAGAGATCATCCAACTGGTGCCGACCGACGAACGCGCCCACCGGATGCTGATTGACATTCACTATCGTCAGAACAACCAGGTGGAGGCGCTGAAAAAGCTGGATCAGCTTCTGGGCATCTACGCCAAAAAGAAGCAGGCCAACCGCATCACCCAGCTTCTGGAAGAGCTGGTGACGATGTATCCCAACGACACGGGCGTGCGATCGCGGTTGGCTGCCATCTATCGCCAGCTAGGGCGCAAAGAAGATGCCATCAAGCAGCTTGACGCGCTGGGCGAGCTGCAGTTGGACGCAGGCCAGCACCAGGATGCGATCAACACCATCCGTCAGATCATCGCGCTCAACCCGCCGGGGATCGAGGACTACAAACGACTGCTGAGCCAATTGGGCGGCTGATGTGGAACTATTGTGGGCGCTGCAGAACCTGACGCCTACCGCCATCGTGGATATCATCCTGGTGGCGACGGTGTTCTTCATGGCCAGCCTTTTCATTCGCGGCACCCAAGCGATTGCGCTGCTGCGCGGGATGGTGCTGGTGATCGTCAGCCTGTTGGCCGTCTCCAGCCTCTTCAACTTGCAGGCTGTTCGCTGGCTGTTGGAGAATACCATCCTGGTGCTGGGCATCGCCATCCCGGTCATTTTTCAGCCCGAACTGCGGCGGGCGCTGGAACAGTTGGGGCGCGGCAGCCTGCTGCTGAGCCGGCAGACGCCGGAGAGCCGGCGCGCCCAAATTATCGAGGATGTATGCCAGGCGGCCGAGCGGTTATCTGAACGGCGGCACGGCGCTCTGATCGTATTGCAGCGCAACAGCAGCCTGGAAGAGTACGTGCGCACGGGCATCTTGCTCGACAGCCAGGTCTCCTGGCAGCTGCTGCTGACGATCTTCTGGCCGAAGACCGAACTGCACGATGGGGCGGCCATCATTGGGGCCAACGGCCGGTTGATTTCGGCGGCTTCGGTGCTGCCGCTGACGGCCAGCCGCAACCTGCCCGATCCGAAGCTGGGCACGCGCCATCGGGCGGCGTTGGGCATCAGCGAAGTAAGCGATGCTATTGTCGTCGTGGTCTCTGAAGAGACCGGGCGCATTGCGATCACCGATGGCGGGCGCATGATCCCGCGGTTGGACTCGAAACGGCTGCGAACGATTTTGACGGCATTGTACGGGGTTGAGCGCCGCCGGAGCGCCTCGCCGGTCGCCCTGCTGAGCGACCGTGCCCGACAGGCCGTGGAAAGCCTGCGAGATTGGCGGAAGCGCGCCTGATGCAGCATGAACGCCGCTTGAATCATGTGATCTTGAGCAATGCGATCTGGTTCGCCGGATCGCTTGTGCTGGCTTTTTTCGTCTGGGTGATCGCTACCTACCAGTCTGACCCGATCCAACAGCGGCGGTTCCCTGACCGGCTGCCGGTGCAGCTCGTGCCCGACGACGGGCTGTTGGTCACAGCGCCGCCAGCGGCCAACCGCACGGCGACGGTGGTCATCCGCGCGCCGCGCTCGGTCCTCGATCTGCTCACCCGCGAAGAGATTGAAGTGTGGGGCGATCTGGACGGCCTGCCGCCGGGGGATCACACAGTCGAACTGCAAGCGCGGCTGGCGCGCAGCCCGGCGACGGTGCTGGATATCTCGCCGCGGTTGATGCGGGTGACGCTGGAGGAACTGCTGCTGAAGCAGGTTCCGCCGAGAGCTGAGGTGACCGCCGAGCCGCCAGCCGGCTTCACCCGCGACCAGCCCGAATTTGACATCAGCCTGAACCAAGTCCAGGCCAGCGGCCCAAGCAGCAAATTGGCTAAAGTGGTCGCTGCGCAGATCTGGCTGGATTTGAGTCAGCAGCGCAACCCGCTCGAAGCTGATGTGCGGCTAACGCCGGTAGACGCGGATGGCGCGGCAGTAGACGGGGTCACGGTGGATCCCGAAGTGGTGCGGGTGCGGGTCAATATACGGCGGCGGGACGATGTGCGCGAAGTCAGTGTGCGTCCCCAACTGGTCGGGTCGCTCCCGGAAGGCTACGTGCTGAACTCGCTCAGCTACACGCCGCAGGTGCTGTTGGTCAGCGGCGCGCCGTCCGAACTGGCCAAACTGCCGGATTTGCTCACGACCGCGCCGGTCAATTTGACGGATCGCACCAGCAGTTTTGAGGCGCTGGTGCCTGTACTGCTGCCTGAAGCCGGCCTGCTGCTGCTGTCCGAGCAGAATATCCGCGTGTCGGTGGAGATCAGCCCGCTGACAGCGAGCCGCCAGTTCAACGATATCCCGGTGGAGGTGATCGGGCGCAGCAGCCAGCTTGAGGCGCGCCTATCGCCCAACCGGGTGACGGTGCTGATCACCGGGCCGCAGCCCATCATTGAACGTCTGAAACCGGAGGAGATCCGGGTGGCGGTGGATCTCAACGGCCTAGCGCCGGGCAACCATGCGGTCACGCCGACGGTGGCCGTCAGCCAGGGGCAGATTGCGCCGGAGAATATCTCGGTGCTGCCGGCGGAAATTGATGTCGAGATCGTGCAGGTGAACAGCGGGCCATAGGACGCCCGCCGGTTTCGATCTTCGCAGCCTCCCCCAGCTTTGCTACAATGCCCCTAACAAACAGTGATGAGGCGCTGTCATGCCGCGCAAACCGATCGTCGCCCTAGTGGGGCGTCCAAATGTTGGCAAGAGTACATTGTTTAATCGGCTGGTCGGCGAGCGATTGGCCGTCACAGATCCGATCCCTGGCACAACCCGTGACCGGTTGTTCGCCGAGGCGGAGTGGCGCGGCATCGCCTTTGATGTGGTGGATACTGGTGGCATTGAGGTCTACCAGCCCAAGGGCACACGCGATACTTCACCTCTGGCCGAAGGCAGCCTGGAGTTTGTGGCGCAAATCCGCGAGCAGGCGCTGACGGCGGTCAACGAGGCCGATGTGATCGTCCTGCTGGTGGACGTGACACATGGCGTGACGGCGGCGGACGAGGAGATCGCGGCAATCTTGCGCCGCAACCAGGGGAAACTGATCCTGGTGGCCGCCAACAAAGCCGATCATCCGCAGTTGGCGCAGAACGCTGTTGAGTTCTTCGGGTTAGGTCTGGGCGAGGTTTACCCCATCAGCGCCTATCATGGGCTGGGGGTGGGCGATCTGCTGGATGGCATCGTCGCGGCGTTTGCCAACCTGCCGTCACAGCCGGAGGCTGATACCGACGCCGATATCCTGCGCGTCGCCATCGTTGGCCGCCCGAATGTGGGCAAGAGCAGCCTGCTGAACCTGCTGCTGGGCGAAGAGCGCGTGATCGTCAGCCCCGTGGCCGGCACCACGCGTGACGCCATTGACACGCGTATCACCTGGCATGGCTCGCCGGTGCTGTTGATCGACACGGCCGGCATTCGCAAGCGCGGCAAAATCGAGCCAGGGGTGGAGAAATTCAGCGTGCTGCGGACGATGCGAGCGCTGGAACGCGCCGATGTCGCGCTGCTGCTGCTGGACGCGACCGATGGCATCACCGAGCAGGATCAGCACATCGCCGGCTATATCAAGGACGCCTTCAAGAGCGTGGTGCTGATCGTCAACAAGTGGGACGCCATCGAAAAAGACACCTATACGATGAACCATTTCCTGGAGATGATTCGGCAGAAGTTTGACTTCCTGCCGAACCCGCCCGTGTTGTTCATCAGCGCCTTGACCGGCCAGCGCGTGCATCAGGTGCTGGAGACAGCGCACCGGGTGTGGCAGGAACGGTTTGTGCGGGTGTCTACGGCCGATCTCAACCGGTTGGTGCGGGCGGCGCTGCAAAAGCACCCCGCGCCGGTCAAGGGCACGAAGCGGCTGAAGATTTATTTTGCGTCGCAGGTGGCGGTGAACCCGCCAGTGTTTCTATTCCACGTCAATGACACGCGCCTGGTCCATTTCACGTACCGGCGGTTTCTGGAGAACCAGATCCGGGCTGAGTTCCCGTTTGAAGGCACGCCGATCCGGCTGAGCTTCCGTCCGCGTGATGGCATGCTGGAGAACTAAGTGAGGCTGCGCAGTCCGATCAGGTTGTAGGCGAAAGCTGGCCGCCGCCGCCCGCGTATTTTGACCTCGCCCAGCGGCTGCGCTTCAGCCAGATCGCCCAATCGCTTCATCACCGCTTCTTCAACCCACACCTGGCCGGGCGTCGCCAGCTCTTGCAGGCGCTTGGCCGTGTTCACCACGTCGCCGATGGCGGTGTAATTCATGGCACGGTCGGTGCCGATGTATCCGACTACCGCCTCGCCGACGTGGACGCCGATGCTGTAGGCCAGATCGTCGCGCCGCCGCGCGCGCAGTTCCTCGCCCGCGCGCAGCAGCGCCAGCGCTGCATCCGCAGCCCGATGCACGTGATCAGCTTGGGGCGTGGGGGCATTGAAGATGGCCATCAACCCGTCCCCGAAGAACTTGTCCAGCGTGCCGTCCCAACTCAGGATCACTTCGGCGGCCAGGCTGAGATAGTCGTTGAGCATCTCGACCACTTTTTCGGGCGGCGCGTTTTCCGCATAGGCGGTGTACCCGCGAATGTCGGCGAACAGCACGCTGATCTCCTGCCGCGTCCCGCCCAGTTTGAGGTCTTCCGGGTGGGTGAGCACGTGATCGACGACTGAAGGGGGAACTAGTCTTTCGAATGTCACCCGAAGCTGCTGCTGCTCGCGCTCTTTGGCACGGCGCAGCGCTTCGAAGTTGCGCGCGTTTTCGATGGCGATCGCCACATAGTCGGTGAGCGTGCTGAGCAGCGCGCTGTCATGCTGGCTGAACACGTGCGAGTCGGGTGAGAGGTTGCCGACGCCTAACACGCCGATGACCTGATTGCGGATGAACATCGGCGCGTAGGCCAGCGACCGCAGCGTGCTGCCGCTGCGCTTGAGCTGATCGGGTTTCAGCACCAGCGCCGTGCGATGTTCGATCACCTGACGGACGAGCGGATCATCGCTCTCAACATGGACGGCGCGCGCTTTGCCAGCGTTGGCGCGTTTCTGCGCGCGGCAGATCAGGCGTCCGTCTTCGAGCAAGAAGATATACCCCTCTTCAGCCTGGGTCACCTGCGACGCCGCTTCGACGATGCGCGGCAGCAGCTCGTCCATCTGCATCAGCTCGGTGACGCTCTTGCCCACGCTGTGCAGGATGTTCAGCTCGTTGACCCGGCGTTGAAGCTCGCGGTTGGCCTGCAAGACGCGCTCGGTCAGCGCTTCTTTTTCGCGGCGGAGCCGGACTTCCGTCAGGCTGCGCTCGATGGCGCCCAGCATCTCTTCGACCGAGTAAGGCTTTTTCACGTAGTCTTTGACGCCCAGTCGGTAGACCTCGACCGCGATCTCTTCCGACCCGTGAAAGGTCATCAGGATGACCGGGATATCCATCTGACGTTCAGCCAGGAATTTGAGCACGCCGATGCCGTCCAAGCGGGGCATCTGCAGATCCAGCAGGATAAGGTCAGGGCGATGAGTGAGCGCCATCTCGATGCCTTCGCGACCATCGCGAGCTTCCAGCGCCTTATACCCGTTGGGCTGGAGCACGTACTCGATCAGGAAGTCACGGTTCTCGCGCCCGTCATCGACGATTAGGATGGTTTCGTTTGCCAAGCTGGCCTCAATAGGTGCAAGTGTCGGTTCACAAAATCAGCTAAAAATATAGTATAGGTCTGACGAGCAATTTGTGCACCTGCTGGATGCTATAGGAAGCATTAAAGTTTAACGACTATGGGCTGGTCGGGCATTGCCGTCAGAGGGGAACGCGGTTTATAATGCCCTATGGCCAACCCGATTTTAACGTCATCAGGATTTGCGGTGCAATCTTCAGCAGCTTCTTCACCCGAACTGAGCCAGCTCCCCCGGCCTCGGCTGCGCCAGCGCGGCCTGCTGCGCGAGTTGTTCGAGACCATCGTCTTGATCGGGGCGATCTACGCGCTGGTGAACCTGGCCACAGTGCGATTTGTGGTCGAGGGGCCGAGCATGCAGCCGAATTTTTACACTGGCCAGGTGCTCATCATCAGCCGGCTGAACTACATGCTTGGCGATCCTCAGCGCGGCGACATCGTAGTATTCAACCCGCCTGACCAACCGGCCGACGAGCCGCCGTACATTAAGCGCCTGATCGGTCTTCCCGGCGATACGGTTGAGATTCGAGATACGCAGGTCTACGTCAACGGTGTGGCGCTGAATGAGCCTTATATCAACGAGCCGTGCCGTCCGGGGCGCTGCCCGGATAAAACCTGGCAGTTAGGTCCGGACGAGTATTTCGTGATGGGCGATAATCGCAACCATAGTACCGATTCGCGCGCGTTTTCGCGCCCGCTGACGCGCGACCGGATCATCGGTGAAGCCATCGTGCGCTACTGGCCGCCGGAAGCCTGGGGGCTGGTATCCCACATCGCCTACCCGCAGCAGCCGTAAACCCACGGTTTACACGCGCGCTGGCATTGCCCCTAGGCGGCATCTTCGGTATACTTACGAACAATGACCTGGGCGGAGCGTCCAGGTTCCCCCGAATTTTTACCGGCAGACCGCTTTAACGCCCACGCTAACGGTTTGACGGTATGTCTCATGATGGGAGGTAAGCGCCTTGTCTGACAGTTTTCCCTACGCCTGTCCGTATTGCCAGATCGGTTACTGCCAGCCGGGAAAGGCGACTTATACCCAGATTCTCCATGGACAACTGGTAGCCGTCAACGATATGCCTGTCTGGACGTGTGATATCTGTGGCTACCAAGAATTTGAGCGCGAGGCTGTGCTGGCGCTTGAGGCGCTGCTGGGCGTGAGCGAGACATCCGCTGAGAGCGTCAGGACTAAAGTGCCAGACCCTGTTGAAACCCGCACTGCCCGGAGAATAAAACCATGACCGTTGATCTTCGCAGTTATGTCTTCCTGGACAGCTTGCAGCCGCAGCACGCCGCGTTCCTCGGCACTGTCGCTCGCGGGTTTTTGCCGCTGCCAGGGGATGCATCGTTGTGGATCGAAATCTCGCCCGGCATCGAGATCAATCGAATCACCGATGTGGCTTTGAAAGCAACTGGGGTGCGCCCGGCCATGCAGATCGTCGAACGGCTGTATGGCCTGCTGGAAGTGCACTCAAGCAGCCAAGCCGAGACGCGAGCGGCGGGCGCAGCCATTCTAGAAGCGCTGGGTGTGACCGAGGAGCAGCGGCTGAAACCGCGCGTCGTCTCCAGCCAGATCATCCGTAATATTGACGCTCACCAGACCCAGCTCATCAACCGGATGCGCCATGGGCACATGATCCTAGCCCGGCAAACCCTATACGTGTTGGAGGTTGAGCCGGCGGGATACGCAGCGCTGGCGGCCAACGAGGCTGAAAAAGCGGCGGAGATCAACATCCTGGAGGTGCAGGCTTTCGGCAGCTTCGGGCGCGTGTATCTAGGCGGCGAAGAGCGCGACATCATGGCGGGCTACGGCGCGGCGCTGGCGGCCATCGAGGGGGTCGTCGGGCGCGAAAATCCGGTTGCCGGGCGCAAAGAGTAGCGGCGGATGTACATCGCAGAAGTGATCGGCAGCGTCGTCGCCACCCGCAAGACCGACAACATGCAGGGTTTGGCGCTGCGGCTGGTGCGCCGCATGACGACCGAAGCGCAGCCCACCGACGCCTATGCGGTTGCGGTCGATGTGGTCGGCGCAGACGTGGGCGAGCTGGTGCTGATCGCGTCGGGCAGCAGCGCGCGCCAGACGCATTTGACCGACGCGCGTCCGGTTGACGCCGTGATCATGGCGGTGGTTGATACCTGGCAGGTCCTGGGTCGGGTCAAGTACCGGAAAGATGAGCCGACGGCCGTGAGGGGTTGACCATAACTCCCATCGGCGCTGAACCACTCAGCGTGCTATACTGGCGTGCAAATGACGGCAAGACGGGCTCATGAGGAATCGGCGCATTCTGATCGCGGAAGAGGGCCGCGATAACATGATAACATGATGTTGATTGCAGATATGCTGCGCACCCTGCGATACGACGTGATCATGGCGACAGACGGGCGGCGCGGCCTGGAAGCGGCTGCCAGAGAAAAGCCCGATCTCATCCTGATGGATCTAGCGCTGCCGTTCGTGGACGGGTGGACGGCAGCCCGGCAGATCAAAGCAACGCCTGAACTCAGCCATATTCCGATCATCGCGGTGACAGCCCATGCGATGATTGGTGACCGCGATCGCGCGCTCCAAGCTGGATGTGACGAGTACGTAGCAAAACCGATCAATGTGCCGGAGCTTGCAGGCAAGATCTCTCGTCTATTGGACTGAAAGGCATCCGGTTTGAAGGTTCTGGTAGCCGACGATAACTCTAACAGCCGGCAGTTGGTCAAAGACATCGTCGAGAGCATCGGCTGCGAGGCGTTGGTGGCTGCCGATGGTCCATCGGCGCTAGAGGTCGCCCAGGCCCAGATGCCGGATCTGATCATCCTGGACGTCAATATGCCCGGCATGAGCGGGTTTGAGGTGTGCGCGGCATTGAAATCCGACGCGCTGCTGTCACAGATCCCCGTCATTATGCTCACAGCGCTGGCGGACATCGAAAATCGCGTGACCGGCCTGGGGTTGGGCGCAGATGACTACCTGCCGAAACCGTTCAGCCCGCGCGAGTTGATCGCCCGGGTGAACGCCAGGCTGCGCCGCAAAGCGGAGACCGACAATCTGCGCAAGACCCAGGACCTGGTGCGGCAGACGTTTGAGCGGTTTGTGTCGCCTTCGGTTGTAGAACGCTTATTGATGGACCCGACTCAGGTGAAGCTGGGGGGGGTCTTGCAGGAGGTGACCGTCCTATTCGCCGATCTGGAAGGGTTCACTAGCATTTCTGAGCGCACCGAGCCGGAAAAGCTGTTGAGCATCCTCAACCTGTACCATTCGCTGATCGTCAGCTTCATTCAGAAGCACGTCGGCACGGTGGACAAGTTCATCGGCGATGGCGTGATGGCGCTGTACAATACGCCGCTGCCGCAGGCAGATCATGCGCTGCGAGCGATACGCACCGCCCTGGACATTCGCGCGGCGCTGCCGGTGTTTTACCAGCAGTTCGAGGATGAATACCGGATGAAGATCAACTTCGGCATCCACTCCGGCATGGCGGTCGTCGGTAATGTGGGCACGCAGAACCTGATGAACTTCACGGCGGTGGGCGATACAGTCAATGTTGCGGCGCGGCTGCAGGAGATGAGCGCGAACGGCCAGATCCTCATCAGCGACGCGGTCTATCGCCTATGCAGCGCGCCTTTGAAGTTGAACCCGATCGGTTACCAAACTGTGAAAGGGCGAATGGAACCGGCGTTGGTGTACGAGGTGTTGGAGTTAACCTCGTGAGCCTGAGTGCACTGTACATTGGTCGTGCGGAGGAGACGTTTTTACAACCCTTACGTGACCAACTGGAACCGCTCAGTTTTCAACTGAACCATGCCGCTGACATGGAGCAGGCGCTGCGGTTAGCGGACCAACACGAGCCATCACTGATCATCGTGGATGTGTCGCTGCCGACTTTGAATGGGTTGTGGTGCTGCGGTCAGATGCGCGCTCGGTTTCCCTCGGCGTATCTGGTGGCGCTGTGCCAAGGCGAACCTTATCTGTATCACGCTGCGACCATGCTTGGCGTTGATCTGGTGCTCAGCGTGCCGGCGGATTGGCCGCTGCTGGGGGCGTGGGTAGGTCCCCGCGTCCATCGTCCCCGGCTGCCTCAGATGACCGAGTTCCTGTTGGGCAGCACGACCGATGATGTTGTCGGCACTGTTGCCATCCTCAGTCATGATCTGAAGAGTCCGATCAGCATCATCATCAGCACGCTTGAGGTGCTGATTTCGATCTATGAAGCTGATCCCGGCATGGCCAGTTCGCTGCGATTGGTGCGCGGCGCGCTCAGCGCGGCCTACCGCCAGATGAACCTGGTGAGCGATTTTTTGGATCTCATTCG
Source organism: uncultured Anaerolineae bacterium (assembly GCA_937922795.1). Lineage (GTDB taxonomy): Bacteria > Chloroflexota > Anaerolineae > Aggregatilineales > Phototrophicaceae > CFX2. The sequence goes on along the minus strand of CALAJK010000051.1, from coordinate 17,857 downwards.
CTTAGAGATGAACATTTACGATCTGGACTGCCATCCGGCGGATCTGGCCGCATTGGTTCGGGACGCGCTTCAGGCCGAAGCCAGCGTCCTAAGCTCGAAGAAACTGCGGGTAGAAGTGGAGCTGCCGACTGAAACGCCGCTGGTGGCCAGCGTGGACCAGGGGTTGTTCAGCCGGATGTGCAGCGCGCTGCTGGATAATGTGATCAAATTCACTGTACACAATGATCTGCTGCGCGTCACTGGGCGGCGCGAGGGGGCAAATATTCTGATCACATTCGCCGATACCGGCCGCCCGATCTACCCCGGCTATGAGCGGCAAATCCTGGAGCGCGCGCCGCACTGGCAGTCGCGGCAGGCCGGCACGCGCACCAGCGTGGCCATGGGGCTGCCTTTTGTGTATCGCGCTGCGAAAGCCCAAGATGGAGACCTGCAGGTCAACAGCGACCCCGTGACCGGGCTGACCACGTTCACGCTGATCCTACCCGCGCTTGACCCGCCAACGAAGCGAGGCGAAAACGAACATGGCTGAACCTCAATCGCTCGATGATGCTCAAATCAGTCGGATCATTCAAAGTGTGATGCGCGAAGTCGGCGGCGATGTGCAGCCGACTCGCCCGCCTAAGGGCGCGCCGCCGCCGGTCGCGCCGGGGCCCGGCGACGGGCTGTTCCACGATACCGACAGCGCCGTGGCGGCGGCCAAGGCCGCTTTCGAGCAGTTCGCTGAAATGCCGCTGGAACTGCGCAAACGGATAGTCGAGGCGATGCGCGCCGCCGCCCGCGAACACGCTGAAGTGCTGGCGCAGTTCGCGGTGGAAGAGACGGGGATGGGGCGGTTTGAGGACAAGGTGCAGAAGAACCTGCTGACCGCCACCAAGACGCCCGGCCCGGAGTATCTCGACACCACGGCTTGGACGGGCGACAACGGCCTGACCCTGGTCGAGTATGCGCCCTACGGCGTCATCGCCAGCATCACGCCGACGACCAACCCGACCAGCACCATCATCAACAACAGCATCAGCATGGTCAGCGCCGGCAACGCGGTGACCTTCAACGCCCACCCCGGCGCCAAACGGTGCAGCGCGTATACTATTCAACTGCTCAACCAGGCGATCCAGCGGGCGGGCGGCCCGCCCAACCTGCTGACCTGCGTCTTTGAGCCGACGATCGAGTCGGCGCAGGCGCTGATGGTGCACAAACATGTGCGGCTGCTGGTCGTCACCGGCGGCATCGGCGTCGTCCGGCAGGCGATGAAGAGCGGCAAACGCGCCATCTGCGCCGGGCCGGGCAACCCGCCGGTGGTGGTGGACGAAACAGCCGATATTGAACAGGCGGGGCGCGATGTGGTGCAGGGCGGCAGCTTCGATAACAACCTGGTCTGCACTACCGAGAAGACCTGCTTTGTGGTTGAGTCGGTGCTGAACGACCTAGTGGATGCGATGACGCGCCACGGCGGGTATCTGATCTCGTCGTGGCAGCTGCGGCGGCTGATGAAATCCATCTTTGAGGAAGACCGCGGGCCGGGCAAGCCGGGTGTGATGAACAAGGAATTCATCGGGCAGAATGCCAGCGTGCTGCTAAAGGAGCTGGGCATCAACGTCGGCAGCGAGGTGCGGCAGGTCGTCGCCGTGGTCGAACCCGATCACCCGTTGGTGTGGTCAGAGCAGATGATGCCGATCATGCCGGTAGTGCCGATGCCGGATGTGTACGCGGCCATTGATCTAGCGGTTGAGTCCGAGCATGGTTTCCGCCATACGGCGGTGATGCACAGCAAGAACATTGACCATCTGAGCCGGATGGCGCGGGCAGTAGATTGTTCGATCTTCGTCAAGAATGGGCCCAGCTTCAACGGCCTGGGATGGGGCGGCGAGGGCTTCACCTCGTTCACCATCGCCAGTCCAACTGGCGAGGGCATGACGACCTGCCGCAGTTTCAGCCGGCTGCGCCGCTGCACGCTTAAAGATGGTTTCCGCATCGTCTAGCGATCTGCTTTCAGCCGCACACATGTTGGAGCGTCACCTGTGACTGCGCCGTTTGCCCAACCCCTGGTCATTGAGCCCGCGCTGGCGCTGCTGGAGTTCAGCAGCATCGCCGCCGGCGTGCTGGCCGCCGACGCCATGGTCAAGCGCGCTGTGCTGCAAGTCGTGCGGGCGGGCACAGTACAGCCGGGCCGCTTCCTGGTGCTGGTGGGCGGCACAGTGGCCGAGGTTGAAGAAGCGCTCAAGGCCGGGCGCGAGGCCGCGCCGGACGCGCTGGCCGACCATATCTTTCTGCCCGGCGTGCATCCGGAGGTGGTGCGGGCGCTGGACGGCGGGCGGCTGCTGAAACCGGATGAGGCGCTGGGCATCGTCGAGACCGCCACTGTGCCGGCGGCCATCCACGCGGCGGATCGCGGCGTCAAAGGGGCGCAGGTGAACCTGATGGAGATCCGGCTGGCCGATGGGTTGGGCGGCAAAGGGATCGTATTCTTCACCGGGCTGGTGGCGGATGTGGAAGCGGCGCTTGATCTGGCCGACGCGGCGCTGGAGGCCGCGCAGAAAGTGCGGCGGGTGGTGATCTCGCAGCTTCACGCCGATGTCGCCGCCGTGCTGCGCATCAGCACCCGTTTTGGCGCTCAATTGAACTGGACGTTCAGCACCCATGAATGAACGTGAACTGCGCGAACAAATCTGCCGTATCGGCCAGTTGATGTACATGAACGGCTATATCGACGGCGCTAGCGGCAATATCAGCGCCCGCCTGGACAACGGGCGCGTGCTGGCCACGCCCAGCGGCCTGGCTAAAGGGTTCATGCTGCCCGATCACCTAATCGTGGTGAATATGCGGGGCGAGCGCATTGACACGCCGACCGATCTCAATGCCGATCTGCGCCCGACGTCCGAGCTGGCGATGCATCTGGAGTGCTACCGGCAGCGCCCAGATGTGAACGGCGTCGTCCATGCCCACCCGCCGACGTCGGTGGCGCTGACCATCGCCGGCTATGATTTCCGGCGCTGTGTCGTCCCGGAGGCGGTGGTGCTGCTAGGGATGGTCCCGACTACGCCCTACGCGACCCCGGCCAGCGTGGAGAACCGGGACGCGATCCGCGAGCTGATCAAGTTCCACGACGCCATCATGCTGGCGCATCACGGCTCGCTGACGGTGGCCGATACGGTGTGGGACGCCTATATGCGGCTGGAAACGCTGGAGCACACGGCCAAGATCTTGTTCATGGCTGAGCAGATGGGCGGGGCGCGCAACATTGAGCCGCACCAGGTGGAGAAGCTGATCGCGGTGCGCCGGCAGATGGGGCTAGAACGCCCTGGCGACCAAGAGCGCTTCCGGCGCGCCGGCGGGCTGACCGACGGCGCGGACTGGGTGTCGGAGGACCGCATCCGCGAGGTGGTGCGCGAGGTGTTAAAAGAGATGAAGCTGTGGTGATTACGCCTTGACGCTGGGTAGGGGGGCTGGTACACTGTGCGCGCGTTAGGCCCCATCGTCTAGCGGTCTAGGATGTCACCCTTTCAAGGTGAAGACACGGGTTCGAGTCCCGTTGGGGCTACTTTTTTACCCGCATCGTGTGTACTGTACAAGCGCCGCATCCTAGCGGCTTTTGGTTTCCCCGGCTCAGCGTCCTCGTACAACGTTGTACGGGGCATGATAAACCTGTCTTCCCCCACGGCTTCAACCACTTGGCGGTGCGCCTTTCGTCTAATGAACAAGCATGAACCAGCAGAACTAGAAGCGCTGGCTGCGTAGCGATGCTCAGACAAAACCGCTGCTTTACAGCATGGCGGATACTTGTGCCCTCACCCTAAATCCCTCTGGCATGGGAAGAGATATAAGGGGCTTTTAAGAGTCGGTCTGTGCCCCCTCGCGCTCTCAGGGAGGAGCGGCTCGGAGGATGAGGACGCGGCTAGTCTTTGCCGTCTCGCTGCCGCCGGAGGGGTGCGCTGTCTACGCGCTGGCTTGAGACGATCGAGCCTTCACGACTCGGCGTCATCTTCAAGCCGCAAGCCCGCCTCCGGCGTGTAAGGCGCGTCGGCCAACGCGGCCATTCTGGCCGCCTTATCCTTCAACCTATCGGCCTGGGTGAAGAGCACTGAAATTCCCAGTGACCAGATAGTTGCTGCCCAAGGCTGCCCCCTTTGGGGGACTTCAGAAGAGAGTCATGTAAAGCTACGAATAAAACTAAAATAGGCGCTCAAGCCGCAGTGTTTGGTCAGCCTGCAGCAGTAGGTGAGCAACTCATACGAGCGACGCTCCCCCAGAAGACGTATTGACTGCTGCTGGCGGCGTGATGCGCGCAGCGTCTGTGTCGACGCGCAGAACAGTGTGAACTTTCCCACTCCCACTGTCGTCCCCAACCCTTCAGGGCACGCCCTGACTACTCCCTCTGAGTCTCCAAATATAGTGATAGCGTCTGAAGACGCAAAATCTTTACGAATCGCGTTTCTGAACGGATGCTAAAGTATCACGTAAGCCTGTTTGATGAGCGTGAACTCGGTGCGGTTCAAGTTAAAAGATCATGGTTGAGCTTGCGGCTTTCACACTGCAATTGCGCTTCACCCACAGCGACGAAATCCCGGCTTGGCTTGGCCGCGCAGCCCAGGCCGCCTTTCTAGATGGGCTGCGCAACATCCACCCCCAAGCGGCGATGGCGGTGCACGACGGCAGTCAACTCAAGCCCTTCACCGCTTCTAACCTATCCACGCATCGGTGGAGCGGCGTGATCACAGTGTGCCCACGAGAGCGCTATACGCTGCGCTTCACCACGCTGTTCCGCGATCTGACGGTTCTCAGCCTCAACGCGCTGGCGCCTGCCTGGCTGCGTCACGGCCTGACGCTGCACGACCAGCCCGCGCGCGTCGAGTCGGTAGACACGGTGACGACCACCTACGCCGATCTTCTGGCGCAGGCGGTGTCGGTGCGGCGTGTGAGCCTGCGCTTCGTCAGCCCCACGCAGTTCAAACTGACGCACCCGCAGCACAAGTCCGAAGGGATTCCGCTGCCGCTGCCGCTGCCGGAGCGCGTGTTCGGCAGCCTGATCGACCGTTGGGAGCGGTTCAGTTCCATCCCGCTTCACCCCGACCTGCGCGAGTGGGTGCGGCTGAATGTGGCCATCGCCGCGCACCGCATCGAAACGCGCCACGTCGAGGCGCGGCGGGCGGGCCACGGCGCTTACGCCGGTTTCGTGGGCGATGTCACATTCGAACTCCTGCATCGGGACCAGCCCTTCGCTCAGCAGGTGGCCGCCCTGGCAGCGTATGCGCCCTTCGCCGGCGTGGGCATCCGCACCACCAACGGCATGGGGCAGGTTGAGCGCGTATGAACCTTTCATCGGCGCCCCGCTTAGGGGCCTTTACCCAAAGGATCGGCGATGGCAAAAATTGAACTCACTTTAACCGTGCTCAGTCCCATGTTCATCTACGGCGCGTACCAGCGCGGCGACAGTGCCCAGCCGGAGCTGCGCGCCCAGTCGGTGCGCGGCCAGCTCCGCTACTGGCTGCGGGCCGTCCTGGGTGCGCGCGCTGCCAATCTGAAGCAGGTGTGGGAAGCCGAAAGTGCCATATTCGGCTCCACCGGCATGGGCTCAGCGGTGAGCGTGCGCTTGTACAGCCAGCGCGCAGCCACCGCTCAGTATCCCATGCTGCCGCACCGCCAGGGCAGCGGCAAGCCTGTGTCGCCCGCTGAGGGCTTCGAGCCGGAAACTCAGGCCGTCTTGGAACTGGTCACGCGCCCCGGCATCCCGCTGCCGGACGACGCGCTGCATGCGCTCAAGGTGTGGTCGCTGCTGGGCGGGCTGGGCAAGCGCTCGCGGCGGATGTTCGGCGCGGTGCGGCTGACGTCTCAGGACGCACAGTGGTACCCTGCACCGCAAACGGTGGACGACTTCATGAGCCTCGTCCACAACGCGCTGGGGGCCGCCGTCGGCAGCCCCCGGCCGCTCAATCGCGATCCTGAGTGGCCCACGCTGCACCCGGGGCACAGTTGGGTCGTCGTAGGGTGGGAAGCGTATGACAGCGCTGAGGAGGCCAACCAGGCGCTGTTCAGCCTGCTGCGCGGGCCTTACCGCAGCCATGAGCGCAGCTTTGGCCACGCTATGGGTGGACGGCGCGCCTCGCCGCTGCACGCCCAGGTGCGCCGGGTCGGCCCGGCCTACTACCCGGTGCTGACCGCGCTGCGCGCTGGGCCGCCGGATCGTGACATTCGCTGGGATGTGGTAGGTCAGTTCATGCGCGATGCGAAGCAGCAGTTCAACGGGGAAACAGTTTGGGGGGGCTGGTAATGACGCACTTATGTCATGTCCATATCGGCCCGGTGCAGAGCTTCATCGCCGCCGGGCGGCGTACGCAAGATTTGTACGTTGGCAGCCGGCTGCTGAGCGAGCTGGCGCAGGCTGGCGTCGAGGCGGCCTTGAATGCCCACGCCGACCTGCTGTACCCGGCTGCCGTGAACGGCCGCCTGCCGGCCAGTGTGCCCAACCTGTTCGCCTTCTTCACTGACGACCAGCCGGACAGCGTGTGTGAATACGTCGAGGACGCGGTGCGCCAGCGCTGGCAGGAGATCGCGGGCCGGGTGCGCGGCTGGCTGAGCCGCAACGCTGCCCAGGACCCGAAAGCCAAAGACCGCTGGGAAGACGCGTTCGATCGGCAGGTGAACGGCTGGCTGGAGCTGTACTGGGTGGCTGTGCCTTACAATGCGCGCGACCACAGCGGCAGCTTCGCCGCCGTCAAGCGAGCGATGGCGCAGCGTAAGAACGCTCGCCATTTCCCGCAAATCGAAGAGCCGGGTTGGAAATGCACGCTCACCGGCGCTGGCCAGGCGCTGCCGCTGGATTGGGAAGCGCTGAGCCAGCATGTGGGCACGATCATCCTGCGCCCCAACGAGCGGCTGGGCGCGCTGGCGGCCGTCAAGCGCTTCGCCGTGCAGGCTGGAGCCTTGTCCATGGACGATTCCTTCCCGTCCACTGAGCACATCGCCGGGCAGAAAGACGATAACCAGACCGGAAAATCGACCGGCAAAGTGTTAGAGGGCTATTTCGCCGTCCTGCACATGGACGGCGACCAGATGGGCGCTAAGCTCAGCGGCCTTAAAAGCCGTCAAGCGCACCGGGATTTCTCGCTGGCGCTGGCTGAATTCGCCGACGAGACCGTGGCTAACATCGTCAACCGCTACGACGACGCGGCCAAGGTCGAAAAGCGGGGGCGCGCGGCGCTGGTCTACGCCGGCGGCGACGACGTGCTGGCGCTGCTGCCGCTGCGCGACGCCCTGGCCTGCGCCGATGACATCCGTCGGGCATATGCCGACCGGCTGCGCAGCTTAGCGGACAACCCGACCATGAGCGCGGGCATCGCCGTCGTGCCGTCCAACTATCCGCTGGACATCGCGCTGGAGCTGGCCCGCCAAGCTGAAAAGCGCGCCAAACTGGACTACGGCCGCGACGCCGTGGTCGTCATCGAGGCGCACGGCACGCAGCGGCGCGCCGCCGGCGCTAAATGGACGCTGGGTGATGACAGCATTGCTGGGCTGGTGAGCGAACTGACGCAGGTCTTCAGCGAGAAGCGAGTCTCCGCCAAGATCGGCTACGACCTGAGCGAGATGGCCTACGCCATGGCGAGCGACATCATCCCTGATGAAGCGCGCGCGATGGAGGTGCGGCGGCTGCTCAAGCGCCGGACGGAAACCTTCCTCAAGGGTGGAAATGTGTCAGCGCTGGTGGATGCGCTCGCGCCCCGCCTGTGCGACTGGGGCGAAGCGAAGCAAGTCGGCTGGGAGTCGCTGGCCAACTGGGTGATCCTGGCGCGCTTCTTGGCGTCAGGCGGAAAGGAGCAGTTGTGATGCAGTGGGTGTTCATTCAGGCGCTCGATGTGTGGATGTTTCGCGACTCCAAGCCCTTCAGCGCCGGGCAGAACTTTTATGCCCGCAGCCTGTTCCCGCCCCAGCCCGGCACGATGCAGGGCGTCCTCCGCTCGCACTATCTGGAACGGATGGGCGTAGACTTGAACGCCTACGCCCGCGGCCAGGTGACCAATCTGCCGATCGGCACGCCGTCCAGCCTGGGCGCGCTGCGCATCACCGGGCCGTTCGTGGCCCGGCGCGAAAACGGCCGGCTGACGCGCTGCCTGCCGCTGCCGCTGGACGTGATGGGCGGCGAGCTGCTCAGCCCGGCGGCGGGGTTCGACTACGCGACTAACGCGCCGTTCGCCGGCTGGCATCCGCTGGTCCCAGAAGGCCAAGCTGGATTGAAGAAAGAGATCGGCGAGGAAAGCTGGCTGGACGAAGCCGCGTTCGCCGCCTACCTGAAGGGCGATATGCGGCGAGTCCAGCCCACGCCCGCCGAACGTCTCTACCAGCGCGAGGAGCGCACCGGGCTAGGCTTGGATCATCGGCGGCGCGCACACGCTCAGGGTTTGTTCTACCGCGCCGAGTTCGTGCGCCCGCGCGAAGGCGTGGGGCTGCTGGTGGGCCTCAGCGTCGATGTGTTCGCCGAGGCGGCCGGCATGCTCAGCATCGGCGGCGAGGGGCGCGCCGGCGTGTACGAAGTCCTGCAGGGCTATGCGCCGCCGCCGCAGGCGACCGCAGCCGGCCGCGTCAAGATCGTCCTGCTGACGCCGGCCTGGTTCAGCGGCGGCTGGCAGCCCGCTGGCGGCGATTGGTCGCCCTGGCTGGGCGCGGGCGCGCGGCTGGTCTCGCTGGCGCTGGGCAAGCCGCTGGCGCTGAGCGGTTGGGATCTGGCCCGCCGCCGCCCCAAACCGCTGCGGCATTTCGTCCCGGCGGGCAGCGTCTTCTTCTTTGAGGACGCACAGCTCACCGGTTCATCTTTCACCGAGTCGCCCGCTGGCGAACCCGACTACGGCGCGATGGGCTACGGCGCCTACGCCGCTGGTAGTTGGAATTATGTGAATGCAGCCAGCTAGACAACGCGCGTTAACAGCTGAGCCACTAAGCCAAAGGATGCTGTCACCATGAACAATCAACCCCCTATCACCGCCCTGCTGTTCCTGTACACCGAGTCGTCGCTGCACGCCGGCACGGGCAGCAGCGTCAGCGCGGTTGACCTGCCCATCCAGCGCGAGCGCGCCACGCAGTTCCCGCTGGTGCAGGGCAGCGGCGTCAAGGGCGCGCTGCGCGCCCAGGCCAACCTCGATCGAGATACCCTCTTCGCCATCTTCGGGCCGGAGACCAACAACGCCCAAGATTTCGCCGGCGCGATCTCGGTCGGCGACGCGCGCATCGTGCTCTTCCCGGTGCGGGCGCTGAAGGGCGTCTTCGCCTACGCCACCAGCCCGGCGGCGTTGGCCCGGCTCGCCCGGCTGGTTCCCAACTTCCCTGCCATCCCGCAGCCGGCGGCGGGCGCGGCGGCCATCACCGCCAACAGCGCCCTGCTCGCCAGCGGCGGGCGCGTGGTGCTGGAGGAGTTCAGCTTCAACGCCGCCCACCACGCCGACGCCGACGCCATCGCTGCCTGGCTGTCCCAGTATGCCTTCCCTGGCGATGACGCCTACGCCTACTGGCGTAGCAAAGTCCTCAACAGCCTGATCATCCTGCCGGACGACGACTTCCGCGACTTCGTCGTCAGCAGCACCGAGATCACCACCCGCGTGCGGCTGGACACCGCCAAGAAGACGGTCGCCCGGGGCGCGCTGTGGACGCAGGAGTCGCTGCCGTCCGACACGCTCCTCGTCAGCCCGATCCTGGCGCGCCCGCCGCGCATGAACGGCGCGAACGGCGACCCCGGCGCGCTGCTCGACGCGCTGGCGACCGCGCTCGGCCCGCGCATTCAGCTCGGCGGCGATGAGACCACCGGCCAGGGCATGGTCGCCCTGCGCTGGGCATGAGAGGAGGAGAGACGATGTCGAGCCAACAGACCCTACAGCAGCGCCGCGCCGCCAAAGCCTGGGAGCAGATCCAGCAAACCGACAAGCGCGACTACAAGAACAAATACGGCTCGCTGGTGCGCGGCCTGCCAGCCATGATCCAGACCGACGGCCTAGGCCAGACGCTGGCCTTCCTGCTGGCCAAAGCCAAGGACAGCGATAAGAACGGCAAAGCTAAGGGCAGCGCCGTGACGGAGCACCGCGCCGCCTACGATCATCTGGCCGCCTGGCTGGGCGCGCCGGAGCAATTCGGGTTCGGGCAAGTCGACCTTCTCGACTGGCTGCTGAAGCAGAACAGCGACACCTACCGCCAGGCCGCCGCCGAAGCCCAGGCCTACTTGGGCTGGCTGAAGCGCTTCGTCGAGGCCAAGAACTGGAAAGCGGAGAGCGAGGACTAGGCATATGGCTACGTATCTCGTGCCCGCCGACACCGCCCGCATCGCGGCGCAGGCGGTGAAGCACTGCGACCATGCCGGCCTGCTGCTGACGCGCTTCGCCTCGAAAGAGGTGATCGAACGCCAGTCCACCGCCAACGACAAGTACACCCTGGAGCGCGACGTCTGGCTCAAGAAGTTCGCCCGGCAGTTCAGCACCGTGGAGCGGTCGGACACGCTCCGGCCGCTCATCCAGGCGGTCGGCGACCGCTGGCAGGCGATGACCGCGGGAGCATTGCATTTCCGCATGGTCACCCGGGGCCGGCTGATCGTCGGGCTGGGGGCCAAGGGCGCGCTGGAGATAGGCATCACGCTGCACCACACCACCGGCCTGCCTTACATCCCCGGCAGCGCCTTGAAGGGCTTGGCGCGCAGCTTCGCCCTGCTCACCATCGCCGCCGAGCTGGGCCAACCGCCTGTCTACACCGACCCCGCCTCGGCGGATGCCGCCTCCGAGCAGCTCGCGGCGCTCGACGAGGCGCTGGCGGCCGGGGAAGTAGACCACCCGCTCGCCCCGGCCTACCGCGCCATCTTCGGCACGCAGGGCGAGGCCGGCGCCTGCGTCTTCTTCGACGCCGTGGTGTGGGACGTGCCGCAGACGCCGCATCAGGGCGCGCTCTTCACCGTGGATGTGATGACGCCGCACTTCCCCAAGTACTATCGCAGCAGCGGCGCCCAGCCGCCCACCGACGCCGACAGCCCCAACCCGGTCACTTTCCTGGCGGTCAACGAGGGCATCACCTTCGCCTTCGCCGTCGGCCGGCGCCGGCCGCTGGACGATGAGACGCTCAAACAGGCGCGCAAGTGGCTGCGCTCCGGCTTGATGCAGCTCGGCGTCGGCTCCAAGACGGCCGCCGGCTACGGCATCTTCGCGCCGCCGCCCAAGGAGCCGCAGGGCTGAAACCAACCATGGCCACCATCTACCTAGCCACGCTCGGTCAGCGCCCCGAAGCCATCACCGTCGCCCTCGACCGTCTGCGCGAGACGTACGCTTACGCGGCGCTGGCCGTGCTGCACACGGCCCCCACCGGCGCGATCGCCGAGGCGTATGAGGCGCTGCGTGCCGTCTGCGCCAACGACTATCCGGACCTGCCGACTCGCTTCCACGAGATCGCCTTCCCGGACGGCGCGCCGCTGCTGGATATCCAGGATCGGCGCTCGGCGGAGGCTTACCACCGCAGCGTGCTGCGCGTGCTCTACGACTACCGGCGCGACGGCCATCACCTGCACCTGATGCTGGCGGGCGGACGCAAGGCCATGAGCATCTACGCCATGCTGGCCGCCAGCCTGCTGTTCGAGCCGCCGCACGATCGGGTGTGGACGGTGCTGTCATCCGATGAGTTGCTGGGACACGCCGGGCGTTTCCACATCCTGCCCGGCCTGCGCGACCGGGTGCAGGTGGTCGATCTGCCGCTGCGCCCGGCGCGCATCGCCCCCGGCGTGGACGTCGAGCAGCTCCTGGCGGCGCCCCCCAGCCGCGCCGCCGGCTTCCTGGCCAAGCTGTCGCCGGCCGAGGCCGACCTGGTCGAGCTGATCCGACGCTGCCCGTACAGCTCCAACGCTGAGCTGGCCGCCCTCAGCCACAAAACCGTCAAGACGATCGAGACCCAGCTCAGCGCGATCTATACCAAAATGATCGGTTATCTCGACTACGGCGAGACGATCCGCAACAAACGGCAGGCCTTGCTTGATTTGATCCGAGGAGAGTGAAGCGCATGCTAAGCATCATTTCCACCGTTGGCACAACGGTATTTGGCAAATATGAGTCGCTGCTTGCGACCAAGGTGCGGGAGTTGGAGCGCGAAAATCTGAGCAACGCCGACATCGCTAAGATTCAGCGCGGACGGTGTGAGCAAGCGGAACCGCTCTATCAGCAGGCATTGGCCGATCTAAAAGCGAAGGCTGGTGAATTTCTGCGCCGAGCCACAGCCGAAATCAACGCCATTGAAGGCATACACGATCTGAAAGGTGCTCGCACCGGGAATGAGTACTATTTCATCGCCTCAAATACGGCCAGCGGTGTGCTTGCTGCCCGTGTGCTGGCCGATTTCTGCGTCGAGCACTATAACGCCGCCTACGCGGAGGCCATCATCATTCAAGGTTTGCAGGTCAAAGACCCCCGCGCCTTCCGGCTGACGGGATTGCCGATATTAGTCCAAAAGCTGTATGAATTGATGGACGATGCCAAGAAAAAGCATCTCAGCGTCATTTTGAATCCAACGGGCGGTTTCAAAGCCGCCATTCCCTACATCACGCTTGTGGGTATGCTGCGTCAGTCACAAGATGTGCAGGTAAGCCTGATCCACGAAACCTCTACTGAACTGATCACGTTGGCCAACCTGCCTATTACGCTAGACATCAGTCAGATTGAGAAGATACGCCCGCTGCTCGAAGCCTGCGAAAAGGAACAGCAAAGCGGCGTTGATCAAAACCAGATGAAGCAGGAACTGGGTTTGAACCGTAATCAGATGGTAGAAGATCATCCACTGTGGTCGTTGTTCGAGCAGCTAGACGGTGATCATTACACTCTCAGCGGTCTCGGCACGATTGCCCTGGCCGAACTTCGTGCTCGCTCGCAGATGCAGACCGTATGGCTGTCCAAACAAGCATATGAGCGGCTGGAAAGAGAGTTCAAGCCCGGCTCAGAAGCGCGCAGGAACTTTGAGACCATCTTTGACAGACTGCGGGATCCCGCTAAACGGGTTGATCCTTACCGTCATGCCTACAAAGACTGCGACTTTCCAGCATATAAATACAAAGGCAATGAGCGCCTGTTCTACCACGAGCGCCCTGACGGGACTGTCCTCGTCCTTGAACTCGCTCAACACATCAGCGACAGCGACTGGAGTTATGATCGAGTGCCTGATGAACAGTCTGAGTACATACCTTACTTCCAGTGGAAATGAGCGGGTAAACCCCATGCGCATCCTGAACTTCTCGCACCCTCTCACCGAGAGACAACTGGCGGGCATCGCTGACCGCCTCGGCCGGACGCCGGAGCAGGTGCAGGACGTGCGCGCCCACTTCGACCTGGAACAGCCGTTCCAGCCGCAGATCGTCCGCCTGCTGGACGAGCTCGGCCTGACCCCCGCCCAGTGGCAGGGCGAGGCCTGGCTGATCGTGCTGCCGTCGCTGAACTTCGCCGCCGCCGTCCTGCTGGCGGAGCTGCACGGCCGCCTGGGCCACTTCCCCGCCATCGTGCGGCTGCGGCCGGTGGCCGGGGCGCTGGTCACCGAGTATGAAGTGGCGGAGATCATCAATCTGGAAGCGGTGCGAACCGACGCGCGCCGGCGGCGTTGAAGGGCTCGACTGCCGTTAGAAGGCTGTTTGGGGGGGATTTTATCGACTTGCAAGGCTCAGTTGCAAAGATGGGTCGAGGACGGGCAACACCTAACCCTTCTGTCCAACATCTACGATTTGTTCCGCTACGCCCAGTTTCATATGAGCGCTGGCATCGCCGCTGACAGCGAACCGAAGCTGCAGGAATCGACGCTGCTCGCCATGCGCCAGCCGCAGACTGAGGGGGGCTGTTTCGTTGATCAGGTGCGGATCTCCTGGCTCATCAACCACTACGGCGCCGTGCGCACTATCGGCCACGCTGGCTCCACAAACGGCCAGGCTGCCTTGCTGCGCTTCATACCGGAACACGCTTTCGCGTTCGTTTGTCTCACCAACTACGATTTCGGCACCAACCTGTGCGATGAGGTCTTCACCTGGGCACTTGAGCATTTTCTCGACGTGCAGGTTCCGCCGCCGACTTTGCTGCCTGCTCCCCCAGCGCCGCTGGATGCCTACGTCGGCCGCTATGAAGCCGTGCTCCACGACGTTGTGCTCAAGATCAAAGACGGACAGCTCATCCTTGAGGTTTGGGAAAAGGGAGGCTTTCCCACTGTCGAACACTGCGTCGCGCCTCAAGCTGCTGCTTACGAAATGCGCCTAGCTTTCTGTGCTGAAGACCGTGCTGTGGCGCTGGATGATCCCGTGAAGAACTCACGCATCGAGTTTCTGAACGGGCCAGATGGCCGCGTCGAGTGGCTGCGTTTCATCGGTCGGCTGCATCGCAAGCGGTGAACCCGTGTGCGCCCGGCAGATCGGCCCTCCGAAGCCGCTGGAGCCTTTGATAGACCTGCGCCGATTTTGATGCATTGATCCTGCGCGAGGTGGTTCCGCCCGCCCCGCCTGGAAACCCGCTGTCATCGGTGCTACAATGACGCCTGAGCAAGTCAAGACAGGGAGCAGCGGCGTGACCTCACAGCCCTTCGATTGGAGCAGCCAGCGCGTCATCGTCACCGGCGGCGCCGGTTTCGTCGGCTCGCATCTGGTTGAACACCTGCATAACCTGGGCGCGGGCGCAGTCATCGTGCCCCGCCGCCAGCAGTATGATCTGCGCGAGCCGGCGGCCGTCGTCCAACTGTATGCCGATCATCCCGGCGCGACCATGGTGATCCACCTGGCCGCGACTGTGGGCGGCATCGGCATCAATCGCGAGCACCCTGGCACGTTCTTCTACGACAACCTGATGATGGGCGCGCTGCTGTTAGAACATGCTCGCCGAGCTGGCATTCCCAAGTTCGTCGGCATCGGCACGATCTGCAGCTATCCGAAGTTCACTCCCGTCCCCTTCAAAGAGGACGACCTGTGGAACGGCTACCCAGAAGAGACCAACGCGCCCTATGGCTTGGCCAAAAAGATGCTGCTGGTGCAGAGCCAGGCCTATCGCGCCGAGTTCGGCTACAACGCCATCCACCTGATGCCGACCAACCTGTACGGACCGGGCGACAATTTCGACCCGCGCAGCTCGCACGTCATCCCAGCGCTCATCCGCAAGTGCTTTGAAGCGCTGGAGACCGGCCTGGATCATGTGGTGCTGTGGGGAGATGGCACGCCCACGCGCGAATTCCTGTACGTGAAAGACGCCGCGCGGGCGATCGCGCTGGCCGCCGCCTATTACGACGCGCCTGAACCGGTCAATATCGGCAGCGGCTTTGAGATCAGCATCAAAGATCTGGCGACGCTCATCGCCGAAGAGGTGGGCTTTCAGGGCGAAATCCGCTGGGATACCTCTAAGCCGAACGGCCAGCCGCGGCGCCAGCTGGACGTCAGTCGGGCGGCGCGCGCGTTCGGCTTCCGCGCCCAGACCAGCTTCCGCGACGGCCTGCGCGAAACGATCGCCTGGTATCGCGCTCAGCGAGTCGCCCCCACGCCGACGCCCGCCGTCGGTCAGCTCTGACCTGTCGCCGCGTCATGCGCGTGAAGGCCGTCAAGCGCGCCTGCCTGGCTGGGCCAGACAACTTTTTGCAAATTGCGCCAAAACTGTGGACAATTACCCCACCTTTCTTAACGCGCAGTAATCGGACCCGACGCCGGTCTCTGAACTTGGGAGGATGACGCATTGACACAGCCCGTACTCATGGAGGTCAAGAACCTCGTCACGCGATTTTACACCCAGGAGGGGACGGTCTACGCCGTCAATGATGTCTCCTATAAGTTGGGAGAGGGCGAAACGCTGGGGGTGGTGGGCGAAAGCGGCAGCGGCAAGAGCGTTCACGTGCTGTCTATCATGGGCTTGATCCCGTCCCCGCCTGGCAAGGTCGAGCGCGGCGAAGTGTTGTTTCGCGGGCGCGACCTGCTGAAGCTCAGCCAGGAGCAGATGCGGGCGGTGCGCGGCGCTGAGATCGCCATGGTCTTTCAAGACCCGATGACCTCGCTGAATCCGGTGCTGACCATCGGCACGCAGATCACCGAGGCGCTGAAGCTGCACCTGGGCATGAGCAACGCCGAAGCCCGCGACCGCGCCGCTGAACTGCTGGCGATGGTCGGCATCCCCGACGCGCGCAAGCGGCTGGATAACTACCCGCACCAGTTCTCCGGCGGCATGCGCCAGCGCGCCATGATCGCCATGGCGCTGTCGTGCAACCCCAAGCTGCTGATCGCCGACGAGCCGACCACCGCGCTCGACGTGACCATCCAGGCGCAGATCCTCGATCTGGTGCGCCGCCTGCGCGATGAGATCGGCATGGCCATGATCTGGATCACGCACGACTTGGGCATCGTCGCCGGCCTGGCCGACACCATCCAGGTGATGTACGGCGGCATGATCGTCGAGCGCGGGCCGGTCAAAGAGGTGTTCAAAGACACCCGTCACCCCTACACGCTCGGTCTGCTCAAGTCGCTGCCGCGGCTAGACAAAGCGGGCGGCGGCGGCCGGCTGGAGCAAATCGAAGGCTCGCCGCCCGACATGCGTGTGCTGCCCAAAGGCTGCCCGTTCGCGCCGCGCTGCGCCTATCGCATTGATCGCTGCACCGAGGAGATGCCGCCGCTTGAGCCAGGCGCCGACAGCCCGTCGAATCATCTGAAGGCTTGCTGGGTGGATGTCCGCGTCGCTCAACCTCATGGAGTACCGCAACATGGCTAATCTTGCGCCCGCTTCCGATGCTCAAACCTCTAGCGCGCCCGCCAAAGACGATGTCATCCTGCGAGTGCGCAACCTGAAGAAGTATTTTCCGATCACGTCTGGCATCATCATTCAGCGCCAGGTTGGCGCTGTCAAAGCGGTGGACGACGTCAGCTTCGACGTCTACCGCGGCGAGACGCTGGGGCTAGTCGGCGAGTCGGGCTGCGGCAAGAGCACGACCGGACGCACCATCCTCCAGCTCTACAAGCCGACCTCCGGTTCGGTGGTGTTCGAAAACCAGGAACTGACCACGCTGCCGGCGGAAGAGCTCCGCAAAATGCGCCGCCGGATGCAGATGATCTTTCAAGACCCGTTCGCCTCGCTGAACCCGCGCATGTCGGTCGGGCGCATCGTGGCCGAACCTCTGCGCATCCACAAGATCATGAACAACCGCAAAGAAGAGCAGGAGTACGTCGAGCACCTGCTGGAGCGCGTGGGGCTGAACCCATATTACGTCAACCGCTATCCCCACGAGTTTTCGGGCGGCCAGCGGCAGCGCATCGGCGTGGCGCGCGCGCTGGCGCTCAAGCCGTCGTTCATCGTGGCCGATGAGCCGATCTCGGCGCTGGACGTGTCCATCCAGGCGCAGGTGGTCAATCTGCTGGAAGACCTGCAGGACGAGCTGAACTTGACTTACCTGTTCATCGCCCATGACCTGAGCATGGTGCGCCACATCTGCGACCGGGTGGCGGTGATGTATCTGGGCAAGATCGTCGAGCTAGCGCCGGCCGATGAGCTGTATGAGAACCCGCTGCATCCGTATACGCAGTCGCTGCTGTCGGCCGTGCCCGTGCCCGACCCGACGGTGGAGGAGCGCCGTCAGCGCATCATCCTCACTGGCGACGTCCCCAGCCCCGCCAACCCGCCCATCGGTTGCAACTTCAACACCCGCTGCCCAGTGGCGTTCGATCTGTGTTATCACGATCCTGAGCCGGCGCTGGTCGAAGCGCTGCCCGGCCACTGGGTGGCCTGTCACCGCGTGTGAGGCGCGGCGGTTGCGCATATCAGGCCGCCAGCTTGCGATCTCAAACTGTCGTCTACAGCCCCCTTTTGGAGCAGACCAAAAGGGGGCTGCGTTTGCCGCGCTGAGCCGATCCGGATGTTTCGGATGC